>DKLE01000273.1:507-16058 GCA_002455605.1 Firmicutes bacterium UBA6648 | reverse complement strand
CATGTATTGTAATCCTACAGTAAATAAAAAATAATGCTTAGGCAGGAAGTTTCTTTCCACATTTATCACAATACTCAAAGTCTTCCTGTACTGGGTTGCCGCAATAAGGACAAAATTCAATTGACATAGGATGGCCTGGCGAGCATTCTCCTTGCAGATTTTCTACGTTATTATTTGATTGTTTAGTGATGTATTCTTGAAGGGGATCTTTTTCTTCAGATTCATCAACTATATCAAATTGGGAAAAACGGTTTTGATTGGTTGCATTATTAAAATTGTAAACTGCCTGCACAATGGCTATACCGACAAAAACTACTCCGAATAATGGAAAGTACCAAGGGGCACCCATGCTGACTGCTCCGATAGTCCAAAGTATCCCAAATATACCTGCCCCTACAGATCCGATCCCTCCTAACATAGAAGGTCCCCTTCCCGGTTTGATGCTTTTCATTTATTTATTCCCTTCCTTTTTTACTGTGTTATATATTATGGAAAAACGGATGAACTTAAGCATAGTTTGTGTCAGGAATAAGCTTTAGCTGTAGTTCAAAAACTTGTTCTGACAGCTTTTTCGGATCTGCTTGATTCAGCCATTTCTCATAGTTCTCCGGAGTGTGAGCATTTGCCGTTCCGTCAGGTATGAGATTCTTCTGAAAAAGAAGAATAGAAAGCTTTGCATTATAAAAATCTTTCACCGTTGGTGCCATAGCAGTAAGCTGGGTTAACAGCTTCTGCTCTTCGTCAAGTTCTTCCTGACTCAACTGAGAGGCTTCAGGAAGGCTGTAATTGACGCCATATTTGCCATAGCCCCAGGTTGTTAAGGGAATTTCCGTAATAATATCGGCAGGGTTCACCCCATTAAATATGTTTAAGTAATTAGAAGTGCCGATCTTTGCTACATTTGGTGTGGCGAAAGTATAACAGTATATATTGGACTGAAGGGCCAGCTTATGGGTTTTAGATAAGTCCGCAGCCAATAGGTTCGCTACGGCTGCCCCTCTGCTATGCCCTGTTATTAGTAGCTTCGTTTTAGTTTTGTCTAAATCAAGATTGTTGACATAACTAGTTAAATCCGTCAGAAGGGCTTGCTTGGCTTTACTAAAACCTTCGTGGACTCCAGGATAATTACCGGAATCATTTACATTGAAGTTGCTAATCCACTCATTATCTCCGTTTGTTCCTCTTATGACAACAGCGATCAAGGTATACTCTTTATTTTCACATCGGATCTTTTTTTGTGCAAAGGAGTAGGCTGCTAAATTAGTACCTGATTTAGAGGCTTTTTCATAGGACGCATTATCATAAACGGAATCATTAACAAAGCTATAGCCAGTTAATATCTTTTCAATATTTTCATTGGTATCGCCGTAAGCTGCGGAACTCAACAACAGTGAAAATTTAGCTAAATCAACATTAAATTCAGTAGAAGGCTCTTCAAATAGTAAGCTTTGTTCACTCAGTGCAGCGGAAGCGAAAACGTTCCCTGAAGCAGAAGGAAATGTAAAAATAATGACAGCGGCCAAAGTAAAGTACAATAATCTTAAATTTTTAATCATCATTTGTTTCTCCTTCTAACTGCATAACAGCCTGAATTTGTACAAAATGCTTGGCTGTCCGAGGACTTCTTCCCCCATTGCGAATGGCAAAAGCCTCCGATTTTATACTTAGGTCTGTTTCTGAAAGGGTCAGTCCATATTCTCGGGCTAAGTGCTTTACAATGTCCAGGTAGCTGTCTTTATCAGGAGCCTGGAAGGTCACTGTAAGGCCAAAACGTGCAGACAAGCTGAGGGTTTCCTGAATCGTATCGTTTAAATGCAGGTCATCCCCTGTTCGATCGGCCATTTTTTCTTTAATTAAATGCTTTCTGTTACTGGTGGCGTATATAGCCACATTTTTGCTTCTGGAGGCAATGCTGCCCTCCAACACGGCCTTTAAAGTAGCAAAACTGTCATCATTACCATTAAAACTTAAATCGTCAATAAACAATATGAACTTAAGCGGGTTTGTTGACAAGGTTTCCAGCAGATTGGGCAAATGAAGCAACTGCTCCTTCTTTATTTCGATCAGCCGTAAGCCTTTGTCTTTATATTCATTTAGAATGGCTTTCACCGTGGAGCTTTTACCTGTTCCGGCGTCGCCATATAAGAGTACGTTGCTGGCGCCTGTTCCTTCAATGAGGGATAAGGTGTTCTGGATAATCAAGCTGCGTTCTCTTTCATAACCGGGGAGCTCTGAAAGCCTCTGAGGGTCTGGATGGGATATGGGCATCACACCGTCTGAAGTTAAAACAAAAGCATAGTATCGGGCATAAATGCCATATCCTTTTTTAGGAAGGTCTAAAATATGCTGCATGTATAAGGAAGCCAGCTCAACAGGCTCATTAGTCCATACAGGCAAAAAACCTTTATAATTAATGATGGACTTGGCGTCTTCCGGTGTTAAAGCCGCCAATCGGGTTAAAACAGAGAGTTCATTTTTTAAGCAGGATTCCACAACATCATCAAAGACCTTTCCGGCACCTTTTCCCGTAATGTAAAAATTTTCATCACTTATAACCAAGTCTGCTATATAACGGGAAAGAGAGCTGGTTTTATTAAAGAGACCGGAGACAAAGTCACCGTAAATGCGGAGAATAAGATCTTTTGATTCTAAAGAATAGGTGGATGATGCTAGTTCCTGGAACTTAATGATAACGTCATCCTTTAAAATACTCCTGAAAATTGCTAAAGTATTTAATTCTGTCGATAAATCGTGTAATTTGTTCATAAAATTCTCCTTGTATCCATACATAAGTTTTATTGATAAACACTTTGAAAAATGATATTATTTAACTATTAATTATACCATGAATTTACGGGGATTTTAATACTATACTGTAAAGTAAATAAATTATTCGGGAGGTAAACGCTCATGCTTACGTTGGATAAGATATACCATGCGGCTTATGTTTTAAGAGAGGCGGCGCGAAAAACAGATTTAATTTTAGCTCCGGGACTGAGTCAGGAAAATACCATATATCTTAAAACAGAGAATCTGCAGGTTACAGGCAGCTTTAAACTCAGAGGGGCTTATTATAAAATAAGTCAGCTCAGTGAAGAGGAGAAAAAGCATGGGATTATTGCATGCAGTGCAGGAAACCACGCTCAGGGGGTCGCACTGGCATCCCAGAAAAATAATATTCCCTGTATGATATGTATGCCGGACGGAGCTCCGCTCAGCAAAGTAGAAGCAACAAAAAAATATGGCGCGGAAGTATGTCTGGTAAAGAATACCTATGATGATGCTTATGCAAGAGCCTTAGAGATTCAGAAGGAAGAAGGCCGGACGATGATCCACCCCTTTGATGACGATGATGTCATAGCGGGACAGGGGACCATCGGATTGGAGATTTTGGATCAGCTGGCTAGTGCCGATGCGGTTATCGTACCGGTAGGGGGAGGCGGATTGCTTAGCGGAGTAGCCTTTGCTATTAAGAGTTTAAACGCTAATTGTAAAGTCTACGGTGTCCAGGCAGCAGGTGCTCCCAGCATGTACAAGTCAATAAAGGAAAAGGATTTGACTGTGCTTGACTCAGTAAATACTTTTGCAGATGGTATTGCTGTAAAGCGTCCGGGGGATATTACCTATGAAATGATTTCAAAGTATGTGGACGATATGGCAGTAGTCTCTGAAGATGAAATTGCAGCAGCTATACTGGCATTAATGGAAAAACAGAAGCTGGTTGCGGAAGGAGCAGGAGCTGTTTCTGTAGCGGCTGCTATATTTAATAAATTTGATCTCCATGGCAAAAAGATTGTTTGTCTCGTCAGCGGCGGTAATATAGATGTGAGTATATTGAACAGAGTCGTGACAAGAGGGTTGATTATGAGCGGAAGAAGAAGTACAATCACCGTGGAATTAGCCGATAAACCGGGACAGCTTTTATCGGTAAGTGAGATTATTAGCCGCTGCGGCGGTAATATTGTAACGGTTTATCACGATAGAAGTGATCCAAATATGGCTATCAACAGTTGTTTCTTAAGGGTTGTGATGGAGACAAGGGATAGAGACCAAGCGGAAGAAATAAAGCAAGAACTGTTAAAGGCAGGGATGCAGCTTATAAGGGAAAAGCCTCAGCAATAAGAACGAATTTTAAAAGACTGAATATCGTAAATATAATGCGGTATTTAGTCTTTTTTTATGAATTAAGACGCATGCAAAATAATATGTTTAGGGTGGAATTAACCGGATTAAAGGAGGCTGACTATGAAGCCAACCTACTATTTACAAACAGATTACCGTTGGGCAGAGATTGACTATTCGGCCAAAGGAGAAAAAACTACAATAGGAGAATCAGGCTGCGGACCAGCTTGTATGGCAATGATCATTGCTACTCTCAGAGATCCCACTGTTACTCCCATAGAAACCAGTGCATGGGCCTTGAAGTATGGATATAAAGCTTTGAGGCAAGGCACCTATTATAGTTATTTTGCTGCGGCAGGAGCAGAATATGATATTTCAGTAATAAGAGTAAATACAACTAATCTTTATGGCAGAAATAGCATACAGACTAAAAGGACACATTTAAAAGCTGCTGAAGCGATAAAATCCGGGAACTGGATAATAGCCTGTATGGGTAAGGGAAACTGGACCCAGTCGGGTCATTACGTTCTTGCTTACCAAATCAAAGATGATAAAGTATATATTAATGATCCGCAAAGTACGAAATCGGAGAGAATATGTGCAGACGTTGGGTTGTGGCAAAGTCAGGTAAAATATTATTGGATCGTTGAAGTGGATAATGGCGGGGAGGAAAATGAAATGGCTCAGTTGAGATATGAGAAGCTGCAGGATATACCGAACGATTATGGCTTCAGAACTATCATTGAGACCTTAATGAATGCCGAGATAATTAAAGGTGACGGTTCCGATTCCCAAGGAAATAATGACGTAATCGACTTATCTCTGGATCAGGTACGAATCTTTGTTATTCTATATCGCGGAGGTGCGTTTGACCGTAAGCTTTTAGAAAAAGGACTGGAACCTGCAGTTAAAATCTAATAACACGTAATAAACAACTTTAAAGTATAATGAAAACGCCTTATCGCCAGAAAGCTTGTCTGGCAATAAGGCGTTTTTATTCCATTAACATGCTCAGGGAGACTATTTGAAGCTAAATTCAGCTTAAAATAGTATAATTATGCACAATAAAGCAATAACGAGATAAAGTAAAAACGTGATAAACTAATAATGAAAGAGTACTATGTTGCTTTACTTTGACAGAGCGGAGAAAAAAGGAAATTGTATGCAAAAAGGCTTGAAAAATACAAACATGAGAGAAATATTTAGAAAATTTAAAATAAACTATTGTAAATTAAATAACAATTTTGGTATAATAAATAAAGAATCTTAACAAAAATGATTTTTGCATAAATATACAGATTTTATGAATAATTATAAAAATATAAGAAATGAGAGGGATGGATTCATGAGTGTTACAATTAATGGAACAAAGCTAACGGTTGAAGAAGTTATCCGTGTAGCCAGATTCAATGAAGAAGTGGTTATTACTCCAGAAGCACAGGCAGCTGTAAAGAAAGCCAGAGATTATGTTGACAAGAAATTAGCAGAAGGTGCTGTTATTTACGGATTGACTACTGGGTTTGGCAAGTTCGCTGATACCTGCATATCCTGTGACGAAACGGCAGATTTACAGAGAAATCTTATTATCAGCCATACGTGTGCTTTGGGTAAAGGGCTACCGAGAGAAGTGGTAAGAGCGGCGATGCTTCTCAGATGCAATGCACTTTCAAGAGGGCACTCAGGTATCCGTCCGGATACACTAAATACATTGGTTAGCATGCTGAACAAAGGTGTTCACCCGGTTATTCCGGAAAAGGGATCACTGGGAGCCTCCGGCGATTTAGCACCCCTTTCCCACATGGTGCTGACTATGATTGGTGAGGGAGATGCGGAATACAAAGATGAAGTTATGCCGGGAGCCGAAGCAATGAAAAAAGCTGGTATTCCTACCATTGAGCTGGCAGCAAAGGAAGGCCTGGCCTTAATAAACGGAACACAGATTATGACTGCTATCGGTGTCAATGTTCTGTGGGATGCCATTAACCTTCTAAAGGTAGCGGATATTGCAACAGCCATGACCGCAGAAGCCTTAAACGGTATTAAGAAAGCTTATGATCACAAGGTACACGATGTAAGAGGCCATCAAGGCCAAAAGGATGTAGCGAAAAATCTGCTTATTCTTCTTGAAGGAAGTGATAATGCACAGGAGATCAATCCAAACAAGGTTCAGGATCCATATTCTTTACGATGCATTCCGCAGATACATGGAGCCTCAAGAGATGCAGTTCAGTATGTATATGAAGCGGTAACCAGAGAAATAAATGCAGTTACGGATAATCCGTTAATTTTCCCTGACGAGGATGAAGTAATATCGGGAGGCAATTTCCACGGACAGCCGATGGCATTGGCTTTTGATTTCTTGAAGATGGCAATTTCAGAGCTTGCGGATGTTTCCGAGAGAAGAACAGAAAGATTGGTAAACCCTCAGCTTTCTGAAGGCTTACCTGCATTTTTGACAAAACATGGAGGCGTGTGCTCAGGATTCATGATTGCTCAGTATGCAGCAGCATCCATGGTATCAGAAAATAAGATTTATGCTCATCCGGCATGTGTAGACTCCATTCCTTCATCAGGAAATCAGGAGGATCACGTAAGCATGGGAACTACAGCAGCAAGAACTGCCGCTTTAATTTTGGATAATGCGCAGAAGGTTCTGGGTATTGAATTATTTGCAGCCTCTCAGGGAATATGGCTAAGAGGAGAGCAGGGTCTGGCGAAAGGTACAAAAGCTGCGTATGATTTTATCAGAAAGACAGTAGAACCTGTAGATCAAGATGTAATCATGCACTATGAGCTAAAGAAATTTGATGAGATGATAAAGAACAATTCTATTGTTGAATCGGTTGAAAAAGCGGTAAAGCTAATATAATTTATCATATAAAGTGCATTGTTAATAAACGATTTACTTGAAATAGGAGGTCATATAGATGTTAGATAATAAAAAAATAGCCGAAGCGATGACAATAAAACTGGATGCGGCTCTGCCTGAATATCCGGACTTTGAAGAAGGAAAAAGAAGAGCTCCGGACAGAGGATTCCGGCTTACTCCTGCACAGACTAAGCTTGCGCTTAAAAATGCCCTTCGATATATTCCGGAGGAGCTTCATGAAACGTTAGCGCCGGAGTTTATGGAAGAACTAAAGACTTATGGAAGAATTTACGCTTACCGGTACAGACCGGCAGGCAGGATTTACGGCAAGCCTATTGAAGAATACAAAGGAAACTGCATAGAAGGTAAAGCTTTCCAAGTTATGATTGATAATAATCTTGATTTTGAGATTGCTCTATATCCTTATGAGCTGGTCACATATGGAGAGACTGGCCAGCCTTGCCAGAACTGGCTGCAATACAGACTGATAAAAAAATATCTGGAAGAGCTGACGGATCATCAAACCTTAGTAATTGAATCAGGTCATCCCTTAGGGCTGTTTCCTTCAAAGCCAGAAGCTCCTCGCGTAATTATTACGAATGCTTTGATGATCGGGATGTTTGACAATTTGGAAGATTGGGAAATCGCGGAAGAGATGGGTGTAGCAAACTATGGACAGATGACTGCCGGCGGCTGGATGTATATCGGGCCTCAAGGAATTGTTCATGGAACCTTTAATACCATTTTAAACGCCGGAAGAAAATATTTAGGAGTACCGGAGCAGGGAGATTTAACTGGGCATACCTTTGTATCCTCCGGACTTGGGGGCATGAGCGGTGCTCAGCCTAAGGCGGCGAATATTGCAAGAGCCATTGGTATCTTTGCCGAAGTGGATCTTTCAAGAATCCAGACAAGGCATGATCAAGGCTGGGTGGATATTATTCTTGATGATCTGGAGGAAGTGTTTAAACTGGCAAATGAAAAAATTCAGGCGAAGGAGTCTATTTCTATTGCTTACCACGGTAACATTGTAGATTTACTGGAAAAAGCGGCTGAAGTGGGCTTCAAAATTGATTTATTGTCCGATCAGACTTCCTGTCACAATGTTTATAACGGCGGGTATTGTCCGGTGGGCCTTACTTTTGAAGAAAGAACAGAGCTTCTGCATAAGGACAGGGAAGAGTTCTGTAAAAAGGTTGATGAATCCTTACACAGACATTTCCAGGCCATTAAAAAATTAACTAAAGAAGGTACGTATTTCTTTGATTATGGAAATTCCTTTATGAAAGCTATGTATGATGCCGGTGTAAAAGAAATATCCAAGAACGGTATCGATGAAAAGGATGGATTTATCTGGCCTTCCTATGTGGAAGATATCATGGGGCCGATGCTGTTTGATTACGGATACGGACCGTTCAGATGGGTTTGCTTATCGGGAAAACCGGAGGATCTGGATATAACAGACAAAGCCGCTATGGACTGTATCGATCCAAACAGAAGATTCCAGGACAGAGATAACTGGGTATGGATTCGAGATGCAAAAGAAAACAAAATGGTGGTAGGTACTCAAGCAAGAATCCTTTATCAGGATGCAGAAGGCAGAACCAATATTGCCCTGAAATTTAATGAACTGGTTGGGGAAGGAAAGATAGGGCCTGTCATGATTGGCCGAGATCACCATGATGTAAGCGGAACGGATTCTCCTTTCAGAGAAACCTCAAACATTAAGGACGGAAGTAATGTAATGGCAGATATGGCGGTACAATGCTTTGCGGGAAATGCTGCCAGAGGAATGAGCTTATGTGCGCTGCACAACGGAGGCGGAGTTGGAATCGGTAAATCCATCAACGGCGGCTTCGGTCTTGTTCTGGATGGAAGTGAAAGGATTAACAATATCATAAAATCTGCTATGATGTGGGATGTAATGGGAGGAGTTGCCAGAAGAAACTGGGCAAGAAATGAAAATGCTCTGGAAACTTCGGTTGCTTATAATAAAAATTATGCGGGTGCCGGTCATATTACTATTCCTTATGTTGCAAGTGATGCACTGGTGGACAGTATTGTGGCCAAATATGTGAAATAGGTGAAATAATGAAAAACACATTGCTGATTAAAAATATAGGAATTTTGCAGACTCCTGTGGGCAGTTACAGCCATAAAGGAGAAAAGCAGGGTGAAAATATTAAAATGAAAGATGCCGCTCTTCTTATAGAAGACGGCATCATAAAAGAAATTTGTGAAAACGGCCAACTTCCCAAAGGATCGGAAGAGGTGACTACCATAATCGATGCGGAAGGAAAGCTCGTTACTCCCGGATTGGTGGAAGGACACACGCATTTAGTATTCGGGGGATACCGGCAGAACGAAATTCCTTTAAAGCTTAAAGGAGCTACTTACTTAGATATACTCAGGGCAGGAGGCGGTATTTTAGATACGGTCAGACATACAAGACAGGCAAGCTTTGAGGAGCTTTATAATAAATCCTTTGATTTTCTGGATGAAATGATGGCATTGGGTGTTACCACCTGCGAAGCAAAGAGCGGCTATGGCCTGGATATGGAAAATGAAATTAAAATGCTTCAGGCAGTCAAAGCTTTGGAACAAAATCACCCCATGGATATGGTTTCTACGTTTATGGGTGCCCATGCAATTCCCGATGAATACAAGGACAAGGCAGATGCATTCATTGACATGCTTTGTGAGGAAGTGATTCCGGAGGTAGAAAGACAACAGCTGGCTGAATTCGCAGATGTATTCTGCGAGGATTCCGTTTTTAATGTAGCTCAAAGTAAAAAATACTTGGAGAGTGCAAAAGCCCATGGTTTGGGATTAAAAATTCACGCCGATGAAATAGAAGAAATAGGCGGCTCTGAGCTGGCCGGTGAGATGGGGGCTATTTCGGCAGAGCACCTGATTGCCATAGGAGAGAAAGGAATGGCAGCTATGGCGAAAGCAGGAACCACGGCAATGCTTCTTCCGGCAACCTCCTTTTACTTGGGAAAAACTTTTGCACCGGCAAGACGAATGATAGAACTGAATATACCGGTGGCCATTGCTTCTGATTTTAATCCGGGTTCATGCCCGTCGCTGAATTTACAGTTTGCAATTAATCTGGGCTATTTAAGGTATAAAATGACACCGGAAGAAATTTTGACAGCAGTAACAATCAATCCTGCCTGTGCCATAGGCAGGGGGGACAAAGTAGGAACTTTGGAAGCTGGAAAACAGGCGGATCTGGTTATCTGGGATGCGCCGAATATGGAAATGCTTTGTTATCGGTTTGGTTCCAATCTGGCAATGCAGGTTATTAAAAAAGGCAGTTTGGTTTAGTAGAGAGTTTTTATCTCTAAATATATAAAAGCGGGGAGAGTTATATGAAGTTAGTTGAAATGAAAATGAACGAGTATCTGGATTTCCTGAAGTCTAATGCTCCGGCACCCGGCGGTGGTTCGGCAAGTGCTGTGGCAGGAGCTCAGGGAGTTGCTTTGTTTGTGATGGTTTGTGATTTGACTCTGGGAAAAGAAAAATATGCAGATTATCAGGAAGTTTGTCAGCAGGGCAAGGAAGAAGGACAGAAATTATATGAAGCTTTAACAGAGGCAGTGGATAAAGATACCGAAGCCTTTAATCTTGTTTCTTCTGCTTTCAAAATGCCGAAAGGCACAGATGAAGAAAAGAAAGCCAGGAGCAAGGCCATTGCAGACGGTACACTGGTAGCTACGGAAGTACCGTTTAAGACAATGGAGCTGGCTTATGAAGGCTTATTAATAGTTCAGAAGCTTCAAGGAAAAACCAATCCGACTGCGGCCAGTGATTTGGGCGTTTCCGTTTTAAATCTGATGTCCTGCATCAAAGGGGCATGGCTGAATGTAAAAATTAATCTATCGGGGGTAAAAGATGAGGCAGCCGCTAAAGCTTTTGCAGAAAAAGGTGAACGCATAATTGTGGAATCAGAGGCGATAGAAAAAGAATTGTACAATAAAATTTTAAATTCACTATAAGCTTAGTTAAAAGAAATTTTAGGAGGAATTATTAACATGGCCAAGATAATTGAGAGTGTACCTAACATTAGTGAGGGAAGAAATCAGGAAGTTATTGAAGCGTGTATAGACCAGATCAGAACAACTGCTGGGTGCACCTTACTGGATTATTCTTCAGATACAAGTCACAACAGAACGGTTATTACCTATATGGGAAGCCCTGAAGCCTGCGAAGAAGCCAGTGTAAAGCTTGCTAAAAAGGCGGTAGAATTGATTGATTTGACAAAACACGTTGGTGAGCATCCTAGAATGGGCTGCGTTGACGTTATGCCTTTTATTCCCATTAAGGATGCAACTACAGAAGACTGCGTAGAGCTGTCAAAGAAAGTGGGAAAAAGAATAGCTGAAGAAGCTGATCTGCCTGTATTTTTATATGAACAGTCCGCAAGTGCTCCACACAGAGAAAACCTTGCTAAGGTACGTAAAGGGCAATTTGAGGGCATGGCAGAAAAAGTTAAGGAGGCAGAATGGATTCCTGACTTTGGTGGGCAGAGAATTCATCCTACAGGAGGAGTTGTAGCAGTAGGCGCCAGACCTCCCCTAATTGCCTTTAATATTAACTTGAGCACTTCTGATGTGGAAATTGCAAACAAAATTGGAAAGATCATCAGAAGATCCAATGGTGGATTTGATTGCGTAAAAGCCATGGGTGTAATGCTGGAAGAAAGAAATACCGCACAGGTTTCAATTAACATGACGGACTTCACAAGAACGCCTCTTTACCGGGTTGTTGAACTAACAAAGGCAGAAGCCGCAAGATATGGAGTGCATGTTATCGGAACAGAGATTGTGGGACTTTGCCCGATGAATGCTCTGTTTGATGCGGCAGAATATTATCTTCAGATTGAAGAATTCGATCCATCTGTACAGGTTATTGAAAACCATTTACTCTAATTTGCCCTAAAACCATTTTAAAAGACGGGTTTCTCATTTGACTGAGATACCCGTCTTTTGTTATTCTTTCAATAACTAATTTTCTTATTTTATATTCCATTTCGATTGTGCCCTGCTTCTGGAGTTTTCCAAATGCTTCGCAATTTTATATTTAGCTTCTTCTACATTTTGATCCAATATAGCTTTTAAAATTTCTTTATGCTCAATACAAATGACATCCAGATTTTCCTCATCAGAGACAGTTGCACGCCGAGCCTGCTGAACATAATCTTGATAAGATTTCAGTATATGAGATAAAAATCGGCTTCGTGTAGATCGGTAAATGATTTCATGAAAGGCTACATTAGTCTCCATAATCTTTTGACAATCTTTTCTTTTTGTATAGAATTCCATCAGTTCGATTTGGTTATGAAGCTGCTCCAGCTCATCATCGGTTATTCGTTCAATGGCCCATTCAATAGCCAGCTGTTCAAGGGCGCTCCTTACAGAATAAATATCCTGCATGTCCTGTTTGGTGAATCCTTTTGCAAAGCTTCCCCGATTGGGAATATAGTCAATGAGTCCTTCGGTTTCTAATTGCTTAAAGGCATCCCGTATAGGGGTACGGCTTACTCTGAATTCCGTAGCAATTTGATTCTCTATTATTTTCTCTCCTATGATGTATTCCCCTTTTAGAATTCTTTCTCTTAGAATGTCTACGATTTCGTTGGTAAGAGAAGAAGCGTTTGAAAACTTTGTGTCTGACACTTTATTACCTCACATTTTCATTATCTAATCGATTAAGGATTTTTTGATGTTATAAATCTATTTTATCAAATTTTGACTGCATTGAACAGGATAATCGGGTAAAAAATAAAAAAATAAATCAGAATTTTTATACAGCAAATTAGTACAAAAAATTTTGAGTGTTTTTTGAAGTGTATTGTATACATTATTACATTAAAGTGGCATTGCTGTATAAAATGATTGTGTTTTCAAGGTATGATGCAAATAATAAAAGTGTATACAATAATACGAAACACTAATAAAGTACAGAGAAATATTCTCAAAATTCGGTTATTTGTTTGCTATTTAGGCTTGTTTGATGATATTATAATATATAGAAAACTGGTTAAAAGAATAACGAAACGAGGTTAGATGTTCACATGGGAGAAAAAGAATTACAGAAGCTGGTGCTTCAGGGCAATGAAGCCTGTGCCAAGGGAGCCATTTATGCAGGATGCAGATTCTTTGCAGGATACCCTATAACGCCTTCAACGGAAATAATCGAATTCCTTTCCGGTGAAATGCAAAAGGTAGGCGGGGCTTTTATTCAAATGGAGGATGAAATCGGTTCTGCATGTGCTATCTTAGGCGCACGCTGGGGAGGCAAAAAGGCTATGACCGCAACTTCAGGTCCGGGGTACACATTAATGCAGGAGGCAATAGGCTTTGCAGCGGTAACAGAGACTCCAGTCGTTATTGTTAATGTTCAGAGGGGAGGACCTTCCACAGGACAGCCGACTCTTTCGTCACAGCAGGATATCTATCAGGCTAGATACGGAAGTCACGGTGACTATGAAATTATATGCCTGGCACCATCCTCTGTGCAGGAAATGTATGATTTTACTGTAAGGGCTTTCGAACTGTCAGAGAAATTCAGGACACCGGTAATCTTATTGGCAGATGAAGTCGTAGGGCATATGAGAGAAAAAATTGTTGTGGAAGGCGGAGCAAAGCAAATTCCAAGTAAAAGGCAATCTTATGTTGCATCTCCTCAGGCAGATTTTTTTCAGGGAGAAAACACCTTGGTAGAAGGGCAGCTACATGATGAGCATGGAAGAAGAATTGGTCATCTAGCCAATAACAGCGGTGAGTTTATTAATAAGATAAATAAGAAAATCACAGATAATATTGATGAGATTACAGATATTGAGACATATTTTATGGAGGATGCCGATATAGCAATTGTTGCATGGGGGTCTGTAGCAAGACCTGCAATGAACGCCATAAAGCTGGCCAGAGGAGTAAAAGATGACAGACTCCAAACAAAATTTAAACCTCTAAAGGATTTATTCAGAAAGGGACTGCCTGAAGTAATTCAGACAGACTACAGTCATCTAAAAGTTGGGTTGATTAAGATAAATACTGTTTGGCCGTTTCCCGAAGAAGAATTAAAGAGATTGGCTAAAAACATAGATTTAGCCATTATACCGGAAATGAATGTGGGAAAATATTGCAGAGAAGTGGAAAGAGCATTGAAAAACAAGAGAGTAATCTCCATGCCGAAGTGCGGCGGGGATATACATACGCCAAAGGAACTGTTAGACCGAATATTGAAGGAGGTGGGGGTAAGTGAATAAGCTGTATCAGGAATACATTAAAACGGATTTGCTTCCAACTCTGTTTTGCCCCGGATGCGGAAACGGCATTGTACAAAATGCCGCCATCAGGGCTATTGATTCTTTGGGAATCAAAAAGGACGTTGCCTGCGTCAGCGGAATCGGATGCTCCTCTTGGATTCCCTGCTATTTAAAGCTGGATGTCATGCATACGATGCACGGCAGAGCGTTAGCCTTTGCAGAGGGTCTGAAGCTTGCCCAGCCGGATAAAAAGATATTGGTATTTACCGGTGACGGAGATTGCCTGGCAATTGGAGGAAATCATTTTATCCATGCGGCTAAACGAAATATTGATTTAACCGTTGTCATGGTAAATAATTATATATATGGTATGACAGGGGGGCAAAAATCACCGTCAACTCCCGTAGGCTCAGTGACTAAGACTTCACCTTTCGGTGCTGTTGATATACCCATGGACGGATGTGAAATGGCTATGGCATTAGGAGCCAGCTATGTGGCCAGATGGACCACAGCTCATCCTGTTCAGGTAGAAAAGGCAATCAAAGAGGGGATGGAGCATAGAGGCTTCTCCTTCATTGAAGTCTTAACTCAATGTCCTGTTCAGGCAGGAAAGAATGTTTATGGAGAAAAAGACCCCTCCGCTATTATGAAAATGTATAAAGAGAGCACTTACATATACAAAGAAGGAATGGAAATTCCAGAGGGAAAAACTCGAATAGGTCTTTTAAAGCACGATAAAAATGCAAAAGAATATATCGATAGAATAGAAGAAAAATTAGCCCAGCAAGGCATTAAGCGAGGTTAAAACTATGGCAATTATTACGATTGATAAGGCATGCTGCAAAGGGTGCGACATATGCATTTCAGTATGTCCTAAAAAAGTATTCATTCGTTCCAAGAGCAGAAACAAGTATGGAACGAATATGCCTGAAGCTGCCAACGAAAAAGATTGTGTGCAGTGCGGCATGTGTGAAAGAATGTGCCCGGATGGTGCCATTGATGTGATAGGGGAGGAATTATCATGAGAATTAATGTAAGATTTTCGGGAGCAGGCGGTCAAGGTGTGATTTTATCATCTGTACTGCTGGCAAAAGCATATGGATTAGGAGAAGATTACAATATTTCACAGACGCAGAGCTATGGGCCGGAAGCAAGAGGAGGAGCCTGTAAAGCAGAGGTAGTTATTTCTGATGAAAATATTGATTATATGAAAGTAGATACTGCAGATGTATTTATTGCATTTAATCAAGCAGGCTATGATATATATAATAAGACGGTTAAAGA
>DKLE01000273.1:0-412 GCA_002455605.1 Firmicutes bacterium UBA6648 | reverse complement strand
ATATAATAAGACGGTTAAAGATGACGCAATTATTTTAATTAACAGCACTTTGGTGGAAACTGATTCAGATAGGCACTACAGAATCCCTGCCACTGAAATTGCAGAAGAAATGGGTAAGCCTTTCGTGGTTAATATGATAATGCTGGGTGCCTTGACAAAGCTTCTCCCTAAACTGCACTATCCAACCGTGGAAGCTGAAATAATGGAGAACTTTGCAGCGAGTATTGCCGGTATTAACTTAGATGCTTATGACAAGGGTTATCAGTATATAGCGAAGCAGCTGGAAGAAAGAAATAAGCAAAGTGCTTGAGACTGAAGACTTTAAAAGCCGGCAGGTTGCGGCTTCTCTGTGAGAGGAGCGGCAATCTGCCGGTCTTTGTTTTTTACCAATGTATGTTAAACTTGCGAAATT
>DKLE01000028.1:28645-31095 GCA_002455605.1 Firmicutes bacterium UBA6648 | reverse complement strand
AAGATGGACGAGCAAATCAAAGTGATTCGGAATGATGAATGGACTGTTGATGAGATAAGTAAGCTGAACCCAGATTACATTGTATTATCCCCGGGGCCCGGAAAGCCATCAGAAGCAGGGATCTGTGTAGAAGTGGTGAAGAATTTGGGAAAACGTATACCAATTCTGGGAATTTGTTTAGGTCATCAAGCTATTTGTGAAGCATACGGAGCTACCGTATCCTATGCAAAGGAGCTTATGCACGGAAAACAGTCGGTCATCGCTGTTGATACGGAAAGTCCGGTTTTTAAAGGGGTAAGCAGGAATATTAAGGTAGCTCGATATCATTCTTTGGCCGCTGTGCGGGATAAATTCCCCGCTGAGCTGAAAATTACAGCGAGAACTTTTGACGGAGAAATTATGGCTTGCCAGCACCGGCAGTATAGGGTTTATGGTTTGCAATTTCACCCGGAATCCATCCTAACGGCAGAAGGAGAAAAAATAATTCAAAATTTTTTAAAGGCAGGTGAACAAATTGATTAAGGAAGCCATTAAACAGCTAGTAAATAAAGAAAATCTAGAATATGAAACAGCGGAAAGAGTAATGGACGAAATTATGAGTGGCAAGGCGAGTGATATTCAGAAAAGTGCCTATTTGGCGGCTATGAGTCTGAAAGGAGAGACCATCGAAGAAATAACCGCTTCAGTAGAGGGAATGAGAAAGCATTGCATTTCCTTTCCTTTAGAAATGAACACCTTGGAAATAGTGGGAACCGGCGGGGATGGGTCGGATTCCTTTAATATTTCCACTACCTCTTCTTTTGTAATTTCTGCCGCCGGAGTTCCTGTTGCCAAGCACGGGAATCGGGCAGCTTCCAGCAAATGCGGTGCTGCGGATGTATTGGAGGCATTAGGAATAAATATTAACGTAGCTCCCGAAAAAAGTGCGGCTATACTGAAAGAAATAGGAATCTGTTTTTTATTTGCACAAAGGTATCATACGGCTATGAAGCATGTAGCTCCCGTCAGAAAGGAGTTGGGAATCCGAACCATGTTTAATATATTGGGACCTCTCTCCAATCCGGCTAAACCGAAAATGCAGCTGATGGGCGTATATGATAAAAAGTTGACGGAGCCGCTGGCAAAGGTGCTTTTAAATCTAGGAGTGAATAAGGCTATGGTAGTATATGGAAATGATGGATTAGATGAGATTTCAATGAGTGATGCCACTACCGTATGTGAGATAAAAGACGGAAAAATAATTTCTTATGAAATGGCTCCTGAAAATTTTGGCTTGAAGCGGTGCAGAAAAAACGATTTAATCGGGGGAACTCCCCTAGAAAATGCAGAGATTACAAAGAGACTTTTACAGGGGGAGAGAAATGCCAAAAGAGATGCGGTAGTCTTAAATTCAGCCGCAGCGTTGTATATAGCAGGAAAAGCGGCATCCATAAGGGAAGGGATAGACCTGGCGGAACAGGCAATTGATACGGGAACGGCCATAAAGCAATTAGACAGGTTTATTGAGCTGTCAAACAGCTAGGAGTAAAAGAAATGATTTTAGACAAGATTGTTGAGAGTACGAAAAATAGAGTAGAAGGCTTAAAGCGGTTGTGTCCGCCAGAAGAGATGAAAAAGAGAGCAGAAGAATTGCCGGTGAGCAAGAGCTTTTTATTTGAAAAAGCATTAAAAAAGGAAGAACTTGCTTTTATCTGCGAGGTTAAAAAGGCCTCTCCTTCAAAAGGAATTATAGCGGCTGAGTTTCCTTACGTAGACATTGCTATAGACTATGAAGACGCAGGAGCGGATTGCATATCCGTATTAACCGAGCCGGAATACTTTTTGGGCAGCAACAGATATCTGGAGGAAATCAGCCGGCAGGTAAATATACCCTTATTAAGAAAAGATTTTATTGTTGACAGCTATCAAATTTATGAAGCCAGGCTCATGGGAGCTTCTGCTGTTTTACTGATATCCTCTATATTAGCGGAAGAGCAAATCGGTCATTTTATTGATCTGGCGGATCAATTAGGTCTTTCTGCATTAGTGGAATCTCATAACAAGGAAGAGGTAAGTAAAGCCCTAAGAGCAGGAGCAAGGATTTTAGGAATCAATAATAGAAACCTAAAGAATTTTGAAGTGGACTTCTCTAATTGTATGAAACTTAGGGGGATGGTTCCTCCGGAGGTTATTTTTGTCTCAGAAAGCGGAATAAAAAATGCGGAGCATATTGCACAGTTAAAAAAGAATGGTGTGGATGCTGTTTTGGTGGGAGAGGCTCTAATGGTAAGCAATGATAAAAAAACATTGCTGAAAGAATGGAGGCGTGTATGACAAAGATTAAGATTTGCGGTATTTGCAGCAGATGTGATATTGACTATGTCAATGAGGCTAAACCAGATTATATTGGATTTGTATTTGCAAAGAGTCAACGACAGATCGATTTTGAAACGGCGGAGGCCTTTCATAAA
>DKLE01000028.1:26530-28511 GCA_002455605.1 Firmicutes bacterium UBA6648 | reverse complement strand
GGCGGAGGCCTTTCATAAAGCTCTGGACAAGGAAATAAAAGCGGTGGGAGTGTTTGTAGATGAACCTTTAGAGCGGATTATCACAGCGGTGAAAAGAGGCATTATTGATATGGTTCAGCTGCATGGAGCGGAAGAAGAGGCGTACATAAGGAAGCTTAAAGAAGAAATTGAAGTTCCGGTTATAAAAGCGGTAAGGGCGGAGAAGAAAGAAGATGTATTAAAATATCAGAACAGTCATGCAGAGTATCTTCTATTTGATCATGGAGGGGGAGGAACCGGAAAATGCTTTAACTGGAGTTTAATTGAAAACGTAAAAAAACCATTTATTTTAGCAGGGGGATTACATGCGGCGAATGTACAGGAAGGTATACAGCTTCTAAAGCCCTTTGCTGTAGACATAAGCAGCGGAGCTGAAGAGGACGGAAAAAAGAATAAAGAAAAAATAAAAGAAATAGTCAGGAGGGTACGAAATGAGTAAGGGCAGATATGGTATACACGGGGGACAATATGTTCCGGAAACCTTAATGAATGAATTGATTCACTTAGAGGAATGTTATGAGAATTATAAACAAGACCGTCAATTCAATGAAGAATTACATAAGCTTTTAAATGAATATGCAGGCAGACCGTCGGAGCTGTACTATGCGGAAAAAATGACCAAGAATTTAGGCGGCGCGAAAATTTATTTGAAACGGGAGGATATGAATCACACGGGATCTCACAAAATCAACAATGTCTTGGGACAAGCTTTGATGGCAAAAAAAATGGGAAAAACCAGAGTAATAGCAGAAACCGGTGCAGGACAGCATGGAGTGGCCACTGCCACCGCCGCAGCCTTACT
This sequence comes from Firmicutes bacterium UBA6648, assembly GCA_002455605.1. Taxonomy (GTDB): domain Bacteria; phylum Bacillota; class Clostridia; order Peptostreptococcales; family Anaerovoracaceae; genus Aminipila. The sequence continues at coordinate 27,670 of DKLE01000028.1, read as the reverse complement.
GGGGTTGAAATGTGAAATTTTTATGGGAAAAGAAGACACGGAGAGGCAGTCATTAAATGTTTATAGAATGAAACTGCTTGGTGCTGAGGTGCATCCCGTAACCGGAGGAACAATGACCCTTAAGGATGCGGTCAATGAGGCCATGCGGGAATGGAGCAGCAGAGTACAGGATACTTCATATGTGCTGGGATCGGTGATGGGTCCCCATCCGTTCCCTATGATTGTAAGAGATTTTCAGAGCATCATAAGCCGAGAGACCAGACAACAGATCTTAGAAGCTGAAAATAAACTGCCGGATGCAGTTGTGGCTTGTGTGGGCGGAGGAAGCAATGCCATGGGGATATTTTATCATTTTATAGAGGATAAAAGGGTTAAGCTGATTGGGTGTGAAGCGGCAGGACTGGGAGCGGACACAGAAAAGAATGCCGCTACAATTACCAGTGGAAGGCTGGGGATATTTCATGGAATGAAATCATATTTCTGTCAGGATGAGGCAGGCCAAATTGCACCGGTATATTCCATTTCTGCCGGTCTTGACTATCCGGGTATTGGTCCGGAGCACGCTAATCTGTATGACCTGGGAAGGGCAGAATATGTTCCTGTAACGGATGAAGAGGCGGTGGAGGCTTTTGAATATATTGCAAGGACAGAAGGAATCATTGCAGCAATTGAGAGCTGCCATGCGATAGCACATGTGATGAAAATGGCACCTCAAATGAGTAAAGAAAAAATTATCGTAATATGTTTGTCCGGCAGAGGAGATAAAGATGTAGCGGCTATAGGAAAATACAAGGGGGTAGATATCGTTGAGTAGAATAAAAAATATAAGAAAAAAGGAAAAGGCTTTTATAGGTTTTTTAACAGCAGGTGATCCTTCTGTTGAAAAAACCAAAGAATTTATTTTTCAAATGGCTCAGGCAGGGGCAGATTTAGTGGAGATAGGTATTCCTTTTTCGGATCCCATAGCAGAAGGTCCGATCATTCAAAATGCAAACATTAGGGCACTTTCAAAGGGCATAACAACGGATACTGTATTTCAGATGGTTTCCGAAGTAAGAAAAGGTACGGAAATTCCATTGGTATTTATGACCTATTTAAATTTGGTGTACAGCTATGGTTATGAGAATTTCTTTGCACGCT
>DKLE01000028.1:916-26447 GCA_002455605.1 Firmicutes bacterium UBA6648 | reverse complement strand
CTGAAGAGACCGGTGTAGACGGTATTATCATACCGGATTTACCTTATGAAGAAAAAGGGGAAGTTTGTGAGGTAGCCTCAAAATATGGTGTAGATGTTATCTCTATGGTAGCACCCACTTCAGAAGAACGAATTAAAATAATTGCAAAAGAGGCAGAAGGCTTTATTTATGTGGTTTCTTCCATGGGAGTCACAGGAATGAGGAATAATATCGGTACTGATTTACAAAACCTGATTGAAGTCATTCGGGAGAACACAAACCTTCCTTGTTTTGTGGGGTTCGGGATAAATACACCAGAGCAGGCTGCTGAGCTATCAAAGCTTTGCGATGGGGTGATTGTTGGAAGTGCCATAGTAAAAATAATAGAGGAACATGGCCGAAATGCCGGAAAACATATTTATGATTACGTTAAAAAAATGAAAGAATATATGTAGCCTGAAAAAAGTATAAAACCTGAGAATATTATTATTACTCAGGTTTTATTATGGGCAAAATTAGAGTCTGCTTAGTAAGTAAAGCAGCGCAAGGGAATGTAAATTACTATCCACTCCAGCGCCGAATAATGTTCCCAATAATAAAGCGTCTCCTATTCCTCTATTATTATAATTTCTCATATAACGGCGGTATCGGTTACTTTCTGACATCACTCTGTCTCCAAGAGCATCTCGATATGTTCTTCTTTGAAGGGCTGTAGTTACTGTAGGAGTATATAATTCTCCCGTTATCCCTTGATAGATAACCTGAAATTCTTCTGCATGACGCATTTCATCATTGGCCATATCATTAAGCATGTCTCTGCTGAATTCGTCCGGCGCGTTTTCTGCTAGCTGTTTATAATATTCATAAGTGTATAAATGGTCATCGATGTACGTTTTAAGAGTTTCCGGTAAAGTCATTTTCAAACCTTCTTTCTATTTTAAAATATATAAATAGTATATGTTTATTACTTAAAGAAGGTTATTACATAGGATGTGATATAAAGTAATAAATGTAAGAAAATGTATTTACTTTTGAGATAATTTATGATATTAATGAATAAAAGGGAAGACGTACAATAGCTTGAAAGTCAATAAGGGGGAATTGTTGTTGAATCGAATTTTTGTTAGAGAAGAAAGTGACCAAGAATATGGCATGGGGAAAAGCAGATATAAAATCGGGATAGCAGGAGTAGGAAAGAAAGCAGGAACAAGTCTTGTGGCAACTTCCTTGGCAAAAGAGCTTTCAAAAAATAAAACCAGAAGGACAGCTTTTGTAGAAATCCCTGCATATGAAGAAGGAAAATCATATATTTATGACAGCCTTGGCATGGATAAACGATTTGCCGGAAAGATATTTTTTGATTTTTATGAAGAAATACAGGAGGGAAAAAATATTAAAGAGCTTATTAATTTAGATGAGCGGATTAATTGGGCTTTAGATGTACCCAAAAAATATAAAACCCATCAGAAATTACAAAATATAGAGCTTTGTCACCTGATTAATAATATCACGGCAGACCAGGTTATTTGTGACATGCCCGAAATAGTCTCCATGGATTCTGTGATAAAGGAAATGGACCTTATTGTAGCAGTTATCGATCCGTTGCCTTCTAAGCTGATTGGTGCTTATCCTCAGATATGTTATCTGAAAAAGTGCCAATTAGATGGTCAGCCTGTGATTTGGGTTGTAAACAAATATAACGAAGGTATTAATAAAAAAGAGTTAAACGGCTTTATAAAAATAAAAAATTATATAAAAATGCCCCTTATTCCTTTGGAGCAGCTATACTCGGCAGAATACAGCTGTAAGCTTCCGTACAGTGTTAAATCCATTGCAGAAGTTTTAAGACAGCCGGTGACAGAGATCGTTCACAAGTTCAACACTTAAATGTAATCGTTTTGTAATAAAGGTTGCTATTTAAAAAAAGGTTCAAATAATGTATAATAAAAAATAGTGTTAAATGCATTTTTATGTAAAAGCGTAGATAATTTTGATGATAAATAGTAACAGGGAGGATACCCTATATGATAGTTTTTGAAAACGTTACTAAGACTTATAGGACAAATATAGGTCTGGATAATGTTAGTGTTAAAATAAATAAAGGGGACTTTGTCTTTTTAGTGGGGCCCAGCGGGGCGGGAAAATCTACCTTTATTAAACTGATTCTGAAAGAAATTGACGCGGATTCAGGCAGTATAAAGGTAAATGGGACAGAGATTACCACTTTATCCAATCGGAAAATTCCCAGACTTAGAAGAAGTACAGGAATTGTGTTTCAGGATTTTAGGCTTCTGCCTAAGTTGACAGTCTATGAAAATGTGGCCTTTGCCATGGAAATTATACATATGAGTTCCAGAGCTATTCGCAGACAAGTACCTCAAGTGCTTAGTCTGGTAGGTATCAGCAGCAAGGCAAATAAATATCCGGATGAATTGTCTGCGGGAGAGCAGCAAAGAGTGGCTATTGCAAGAGCTATAGTAAATAATCCCACGGTGCTTATAGCGGACGAGCCTACGGGAAATTTGGATCCGGATACGGCCTGGGAGATTATGAGGCTTCTGGAACAAATTAATTTAAGAGGTACGACTATTGTTATGGTAACTCATGCTAAAGATATTGTGGATAAAATGGGTAAGAGAGTTATTGTGATAGAAAAAGGCAAAATTGTAAGAGATGATGTAGGCGCCTATATAAAAGATGAAAATGCCCAGAAAAATAAACACACGGGTATGTATGTGGGGGGTGTATTCGGCAATCATGTTTAATAGCATAAAATATACACTAAAGCAGGCATTTATTCAGGTTTTTAGAAACAGAACCATGAGTTTAGCTTCAATTTTTTCCATTACCGCTATGCTTCTGATTTTAGGATTATTCTTCGTACTAATCGTCAATATAAATATGGCGGCGGAATCCGCAAAGCAGGAATACGATACGGTTCAGGTATATCTGCTGGATGCCACTACATATGAACAGGCTCAGAATATGATTACAGAAGTGAAAGGATTGAGGGGAGTGGCGGACGCTACTTACCTCTCAAAGGAAGATGCCCTGGCGGACTGGAAAACGGACTGGGGAGAACGTGCTTACCTTTTGGATTCTCTCAGCAGCAATCCTCTTCCCAATTCCATTATTGTTAAGGTAGAAACCCTGGAGACGTCCGATACCGTGGTGGAAGCCTTAAGACAGCAGGATGGAATTGAAGATGTAAAATATTATAAAGAGACGGTTGAAAAATTGATTAAGATTACAGATGCTATTCAGATAGCAGCATTCATTATAATGATTTTCTTAGTGATCGTCTCTGTAGTAGTGGTTTCCAATACCATTAAACTGACTGTTCTTGCCCGATCCAGAGAAATTCGAATCATGAAGTATGTTGGTGCCACCAACTGGTTTATAAGAGGGCCTTTTTTACTGGAAGGCATTATTATAGGAATGATTTCCGCCGGTATTTCCGCTCTAATCGTAGCTTTTGTATATGGTAAAACGGTTGAGTTGATAGGAAGGGATTTATTCTTGATTCTTTCGACGCCGATGGTTGCGCAGAGTTTTCTGACTGCCCATTTAATTTATATATTCCTGGCGATAGGTGTGAGTATCGGTGCATGCGGAAGCATTGTTTCCATGAGAAGGTTTTTGGATACATAGAAAGGAATGGGAGATGTACATATGAGAAAAACAATATCATATACTTTAATATTGGTGCTGTTAATATCTTTTGGCACGTTAGGCCTTACCTACGCGGGAAATGGTGCACAGCAGCAATTAAATGATGTAAATGATCAATTAAGCGATGTAAAGAGTCAGCTGAACGAAGGTAAAAAACTAGAGAATTCATTAAATAAAGAAATACAGTCATTAGAAAGCAAAATAAATGCTTCTCAGGCAGAAATCGATGCACTGAATGGCAACATTGCTGCAACTCAGCAGAAAATAAAGGAAGCCTTGGCGCAATTGGATGAACTGGAAAAAAATATGGAGGTGCAAACCAATAACCTGAATGGACGCCTAAGAAACATGTATAAAAATGGCTCCGTAGGGTTTTTGGATGTGCTGTTAGGCTCTACGGGTATTACGGATCTGATGACCAATATGGACCGAGTGCAGCGAATCTACGACAATGATAAGCAAGTGATGGAAGAACTTCAGGCACAGCACAATCTGATAGAAGCTCAGAGAAAAAACTTATTACAGCTTCAATCCAATCTGGTTGCCGCTCAACAGGAAGAAGCACAAAAGAAAGAGGCTTTAAATGAAGACAAATCAGTTGTTGCAGATAAGAAAGCGGAAGTGGCAAGTGACAATAAAGCCTTAGAAGAAATGGAAAAAGCGTTCCTTGCTGAAGCGAATCGATTAAAGGCTGAGATTCTGGCATCCCAGAGTACAGGCACTACATACAACGGAGGAAGCATGGCATGGCCGGCTCCCGGCGTAACACGAATAACATCTCCTTTTGGGTATCGAATCCATCCGATTCTTAAAGTAAAGAAGCTTCACACAGGAGTAGACATAGGGGCTCCTTCGGGAACGACCATCGTAGCAGCCAATGCAGGAACGGTCATTAAAGCCGGATGGAATAACAGCTATGGTAATATGATAATGATCGACCACGGCGGCGGCATCGTAACTTTGTATGCACATAACTCCAGTCTTCTTGTAAAATACGGCGATGTGGTTTCAAGAGGACAGGCTATTTCAAAATCAGGTTCCACAGGGCAATCAACCGGACCTCATCTTCACTTTGAGGTTCGTGTAGACGGTAACTATGTGGATCCTCAGTCCGGATGGATTTAAAAATATAAAGTAAAAAGGCGACAAATGAATAAAATTAATCCGATAATAATTGAATTGTTAAATAAAAGAGGGATTTCAGAAGAAACTGAAATACTTGAATTTCTGTCGGACAAACCAACGAAAACATATGATCCATTCCTGCTTCATGATTTAGAAGCGGGAGTGGATTTAATATTGTCCGTGATAAATGAAAAAAAGAAAATCTGTATATACGGGGATTATGATGCAGACGGGATAACTTCCGTAAGTATAATGCTGCAATTTCTTTCCAACCTTAATGCTGACGTTACTTATTATATCCCTTCCAGATTTGAAGAAGGATATGGCTTAAACAAGGAAGCCGTTGCTAAAATTAAAGAGAACAGTATTGATTTAATCATTACTGTGGACTGCGGCAGTGTATCTTATGAAGAAGTAGCATATGCAAAAGAACTGGGTATGGATATCATTGTAACGGATCATCACAGCATTACAGACACGGTTGCAGATTGTATATTGATTAATCCTAAGCATCCAAATTGCCAGTACCCGTTTAAATATCTGGCTGGGTGCGGGGTTGCGTTTAAACTGGCGCAAGGGATTCAGAGAAAAGCGGGTCTGCCGAAAAGGGCCATAAATGAGCTGCTTGATTTGGTGGCAATCGGGACGATAGGCGATATCGTGCCCCTGGTGGATGAAAACAGAACACTTGTAAAGTACGGGATGAATGTTATCAGGCAAGGACATCGAAAAGGTTTGGTTAAATTAATTGAAGATATTTCCTTACAGCTTCCCAAAATAAAATCAGATAATATTGCTTTTGGAATCGTACCTCATTTGAATGCTGCGGGAAGAATGATGGACGCGAAGATTGGAGTGGAGCTTCTCAAAGCTCAAATGCTGGAGGAATCACAGCCGATTGTAGAGGAATTGATTAAAAATAACAGACAGAGAAAAAAGGTTCAGGAAGATACATTTATCCAATGTGAAAAAATTATTTTAGAAAATCATAGGGAAGATTTGTTTTTTATTGTAAATTGCCCGGATGCCCATGAAGGAATTTCCGGTATTGTTGCGGGAAAATTAAAGGATAAATATAAAAAACCCACCATTATTCTGACTTCCACGGGAGAAAACTATTTAAAAGGCACAGGAAGAAGTATAAAAAAGATAAATTTGTATAATCTTTTAAAGGAGCAGGAAAAATTGTTTGAGCGGTTTGGCGGTCATGCGGGAGCTTGCGGGCTCTTGATGAAAAATGAAAACTTAGATGCATTTCGTCAAGGAATTTCTGCCAGTATACTGAAAATGATGGAATTGGATCCGGATATCTTCCAAGAAGAATTAGAAATTGATATTGCTTTAGAAGGGAAGGAGTTAAATTTTGAACTGATCGATGAGTTGGAAAAATTGGCTCCCTTTGGAAGCTGTAATGAGAAACCGAATGTGGCTTTAAGCCAAATATTGATAAAAAACCTTCAATACATGGGGAATGACAGAAAGCATGCAAGATTTTCTGCCTGCTGCAAGGACGGTTCGGTTATTCAAAGCGTTCTGTTCAATAAAGCAATTGAATTGAAAGAAAAGCTTACCGGACAGAAAGTTGTGACTTTACTGGGCAGCCCGGATATATCGGAATGGAATGGAACGAAAAGAATACAATTTTTAGTTAACGATATATGGTAGGTATGTTAGAATAAAAAATGCACGAAAATAAATTGCGGAGGCAGAGTATGATACAAATAAAAAAGCGTAATCTGGTCATTGTGATAGTGATTGCTGCCATGCTGGGCAGTATGCTTACATTTGCGGGGATTACATTTATATCCGGACAAAATGTAAGAATCAGTAAAGAGGATTACAGTACTTATAAAACCATAATGAACCGATACGCAAAGGTGGAAGCCCTGTATGAAACTTTAAATAAGTATTACTATAAGGACTTGGATGAAGATAAGCTGATTGAAGGAATGTGTTATGGATTGTTTGAAGGTACAGATGATCCTTATACCAATTATATGTCTAAAGAAGAATATGAAAACCTTATGATAAAGACCACAGGAAAGCTGGAAGGTATAGGGGTAACGGTAGGCGCTAATACGGATGGCTATATTGTAGTGGTTTCAACGGTAAAGGGCAGTCCCGCAGAAAAAGGAGGAATTAAATCCGGAGATTTAATTGTCGCTGTTGATGACGTAACCTATAAAGGCTCTCAATTGGATCTGGCTGTAGCTAATATGAGAGGAAAGGCCGGTTCAAAGGTAAAAGTAACCTATTTAAGAAAAGGCAAGAGCATTGAGGTGAATTTAACCAGGGCAAGTATAAAGTTAGATTCGGTATTTTCAGAAACATTAGATAATAATATTGGATATATTTATATCAACAGTTTTGAAACGGATACAGCCGACGATTTTAAAAAGGAGCTGCATGGCTTAGAAGTGAAAGGGGTGGACGGCGTTGTCATTGACCTTAGAGATAATGGCGGTGGTGTAGTTGAAAGTGGAATCCAAGTAGCCGATCTCTTGTTAGATGAAGGCGTTTTGGCATACACTCAGGGAAAATCTCAAGAAAAAACATATATGAATACTAAAGAAGGAAAGACCTCACTTCCTTATGTCCTGTTAATTAACGGCGGAACTGCCAGTACATCGGAAATTGTAGCCGCTGGAATCAAGGATAATAAAGGTGGAAAAATAGTTGGAACGACTTCTTTTGGAAAAGGTGTGATACAGTCCATGGCACCGCTGAAAGAAGGGGATGCGATAAAAATTACAGTTGCACAATATTTTTCACCGAAGGGAAGTGTCATACAGGGTATTGGCGTAAAGCCGGATTATGAAGTAGAGCTTCCGGAAGATAGTACAGCAGATATACAATTGAATAAAGCAGTAGAATTACTGACAGAAAAATAAGCAGAGAAAAAACATCCGAGAAAATTTTAATTTCTCGGATGTTTTTTCTTTGCTTCTCTTGTTTATGAAAGAACAACTATTTTAACGTAAAATTATAAATACTGTATACACAATATAAAGTAAAATTAAAATAATACCTTCTATTCTGTTTAAGGTTCGATTGCTCCAGAAAAATAACATAGTAATTGCAGTAACAGCCAGCAGGATAATCATGTCAAATATGGAAATGGTATTAATGATGATAGGGTGGATCATACAGGACATGCCTAATACAAATAATACGTTAAAGATATTAGAACCCAGCACATTGCCGATGGCTAAATCACTTTCTCCTTTTAAAGCTGCAACAATACTGGTGATTAGCTCCGGAAGTGATGTTCCGATGGCGACGATAGTAAGTCCGATTAAGTTGGCACTGATTCCAAAGGAAATAGCGATATCGCTGGCAGCAGATACCACAAGCTTACCCCCCAAAATAATCCCGGCTAAACCAAAAACAATTTTTAATAAAGCGGGGATTACAGGTATTGGTTTTGTGATATGGACATTTTGAGCGCAGACTCTTGAAATGTTTTTTCTTGCTTGGGGCAGCGTAAGCATAAGTAAATAAATAAGGAAGAGCAAAAGAAACACGATACCATCGGCACGGCAAAAATCAATGAGCGGTCCGGCTGGGAAAATAAAGTCTAAAGAAAACAGAAGCATAAGAATAGTTATAAGGATATTGAGCGGAAAATCCCGGGCCAGAAGCGTATGTTCTATCCGAATAGGTTTTATAACAGCACAAACCCCTAGAACAATAAGAAGATTAAAGATGTTAGAGCCGATTATATTTCCGGTAGCAATATCATTTTCTCCTCCTAATGCAGCTGTTATGCTGACTGCCGCTTCAGGAGCGCTTGTACCCATGGCCACAATTGTAAGACCGATGATAAAAGAAGGAACATTAAAATGTTCCGCAACGCCTACACTTCCATCAACAAAAATATCGGCACATTTGACAAGTAAAATAAAACCGATAATCAGTAAAATATAATGCATTTGATTTAAGTCCTTCCTAGTGAATAATGTAAAAAAATTTTATCACAATTCAGTTTTGTTTGCAATTGACAGGGGTTAATTTTACTGTTAATCTTATTATGATATATTTTCTAAATTTTAATTGACGTTTCACAAACTAAAGTGTTATAATCATACTGTAAAGTGTTAAAGTGTTCGAAAGGAGCAGTATTATGGCATATGAATCAAAATTTAAACGCGAAGATATTGACGAATTGTTTAAAGCTATCCTGACATTACAGGATGAGGAGGATTGCTACAGATTCTTTGAAGACATCTGTACTATTAACGAAATTCATGCTATTGCACAGCGATTGCAGGTTGCAAAGCTGTTGTCTGAAAAGAAAACCTACAGTGAAATTGAGGAAGCGACAAAAGCAAGTACTGCTACTATCAGTAGGATTAATAAATGTTTAGTTTATGGAGCGGAAGGTTATCAAAGGATTTTAGAAAGACTGAACAGTGACAAATAAATAAAATGATAGTGAATGAAGGCACCATGTATAGGAGTATATATGGTGCTTATTTATATAAAGGGAGAAAGTAAAAATGATTATATATGTTGGCATAGGCCAATATAAGGGGACAGCCGGTGAAGAATTAGTAAAAAAGGCTTTGGCTGACTACTCCGGCAATAAATATGCAGACGGATCCATAAAACGGGAAGAGCGGGGGAAACCTTTTTTTGAAAATTTACCTGTCCATTTTTCTGTCAGCCATTCCGGAGAATTTTGGGTGTGCCTGATGGCAGATTTCAATGTAGGTATTGATATTCAAGCTTATAGAACGCTGAAATATGAAAAAGTTGCCCGACGTTTTTTTTCCCATGAGGAAGCGGAATACGTCAGCCAGCAGGGGATAGACGGATTCTTTCAGATATGGACCAGAAAAGAAGCTTATGTGAAGTATACGGGGAACGGTCTGTCCGGTGAAGGCTTATCAAATTTTTCTGTTATAAAAACAGAAAGCGACAGCTACTTTCTTAAGGAAATGATAAATGATGCTTATTTCCAGGAAATTAATTTGAATTCAGAGGATTTCCATATGAATTCACAAGTGAGAATTGCAGGAGCGGTTTGTTCGCAAAGAAAGGATGAAATCCTTATAAAAAGATTATAAGTGAGGGAAGGAATATGATTACGTTTACTTTTTTATCTGAAAACAAGACAGACAATCCCGGATGTATGGGAGAACACGGCCTGTCAGTTTACATAGAAGCTGCCGGCAAAAAAATTTTATTTGATACAGGGGCATCCGATTTGTTTGCTCAAAATGCAGAATTCCTGAATATTGATTTAAAGCCGGTAGAGCATGTTGTGATAAGTCATGGTCATTATGACCATACTGAAGGACTTCCCGCATTTTGCCGTATGAACTCTCAAGCGGACATATACATTCATAAAGATGCTTTCGAAGAAGCCTATGGGACTGAAAATGGTGATTTAGACAGTGAGCCGTGCAGCATCCTCTGGGATGGCATTATAAAACAAAATATATTGAAAAGAAGCGTTTTAACCGACGGATTATGTAAAATTTCAGAGGATATTGTTATATCTGGAACCATACCCAATGTGGAAGGGATAGAGGAAACAGAAAAGTTCTATATAAAAAAGATATCTCCGGAAGGGAAGCTTGAGCTGCTGGAAGATGAAATGAAACATGAGCAGTTTTTGATTATAAGAGACAAAGATAAAGAAGGAAATAGCAAAGGAATATATGTGTTTTCCGGATGCAGCCATAAAGGGGTCATTCCCGTTATTCAGTATGCAAAACAAATATTTCCCGGGGAAACTTTGTTGGGCTTAATTGCCGGGATGCATTTATATAGTGCTGATAAAGCTGTTCGGGAAAGAGTAGTCAATGAAATACTGAAAGAAAAAATAGAAATGGTTATGCCGGTACACTGCACAGGGATAAAAGCTATTTGTGATTTAAAAGCGGCTATGGGTGAAAGGTGCATAGTGGCTACGGCGGGAGACTCTTATGAATTTTAATCAAAAAAATGAAGACAAAGATGGGGTAAAAAAGAAAAGTCCCATGGATGCGGCACTGGGATACTTGGGCTATAGGGATCGGACTTCTCAGGAAATTAAGCTTTATTTAAGGGAAAGAGAATATTCAGCTGAAGAAATAGAAAGCACAATCGACTACTTATCGGATATGAATTATTTAAATGACGAAGCTTATGTGAAAAAATATATGGAATATGGCATATCCAAGGGAAAGGGTATGGCAAAGATCAAGAATGAACTCCGGATAAAAGGAGTAGACAGGGAATTAATTAACGATATCTTTTTGACTGTTGATTTTTTTGATTCCAGCAGTGAAAGAGAAAGGGCTTATGAACAAGCATTAAAAATAATAGCAAATTCGCCAATAAAGGATGGGACGGAGTTTAACAGCACTACCTATGGTGAGAGAATGGAAAGGCGTAAAGATATACAACGTATGAAAGCAAAGGTCGCAAGAAGGCTTGAAGCGTTGGGCTATTCTTATGATACAATTACAACAGTTTTAGACAGGGTGTTTAATAATTAGATAAAATATCCATTTCTTTAATCATCTGCTGTATATATTTGTTACAAACAAACAGTATATAGACATTTTGGTAAGAAATAGTATTATATAACTATATTATAGTTAAGATGATGAGAAAGGAAATGGGTAAAGCGTATGAAATTTAAAAGTATTAAGACAAAAATATTAGTTATTGTATTAGCTGTATTAGTTGTCTCATTGGGAACAGTTGCAACGGTTTTTGGGGTTTTAAGCCTCAAGGGAACAGAAGCAACCGTGCAAAAAATATTGGAGGAAACTGCCGGGACAGCGGCTTTGGCCATGCAAAACAGAATGACTGCTTCAAAAAATGTAGTCAATGAAATTGGTACCATTTCAACACTTTCCGACCCAGATGCTACATATGAGGAAAAACGGCAAATTTTAAATAGTAAGGTGGAGAAATATGGATTAAAAGAAATTTCTATCACGGATCGTTCGGGCATTACCCTGGAAGGAGATAATATCTCTGGGGAAGAGTATTTTATCAGGGCATCGGCGGGAGAAACCTATTACTCTGCACCTCAGTTAAATGCAGAAGGACAGGGAACCAGAATGTATATCTCGGCGCCTTTATGGAAAGACGGCATTTATAATTCTTCCGTTATAGGAACTGTTTGTGTAGTGATGGACGGCCAATTTCTATCCGAGTTAACCAATAAAATCACTGTGGGAGAAACCGGTTCTGCTTTTATTATTGATAAACAGGGCATCTTCATAGCCTATCCGGATCAGGCAAAAGTTGATGCGTGTTCAAGTGTTATGCAAGATGCAAAAACAAATAAAGAATTAAAGCCACTGGCAGAATTGGAAGAACGGGCTATAAACGGAGAAACCTGCTTCGGTGAATACGTTTATGAAGGTGTAAAAAGGTTCGCTATGTTCTCCCCAATTGAAGGAACAGACGGTTGGTCTATATGTGTTAATGTTGAAAAATTCGAATTTATGGAGACTTCTTATATTGCTCTGGCTATTTGCTTGGGTATAGCGTTGGTTTCATTACTAATTGCTGGAATAATCATAATTGCTTTGGCATCTAGGATTGTTCAGCCGATTAAGGAGGTCGCTCAGGCAGCTAAAGAATTATCGGAAGGAAATTTTGATTGTGAAGTTCATTATGTAAGCTGCGATGAAATTGGAAATATGGCTGAAAGTATGAGAGCTATGATGAGTAAGACAAAGCTCGTGATTGATGATACGGTGAGAGCTTTAGAAGAAATGGCTGAATGTAATTTTGATTTAAATCCTGCAGTGGAGTATGTTGGAATATTTAAAAAAATAGAAACAGCAATGATTGAAATCGTAGTGGGTTTAAGTGATACCCTGAGAAATATGAGAACTTCTGCAGACCAAGTTGATATTGGCGCAAACCAGGTGTCCGTCGGTTCACAAGCCCTTGCACAGGGAACGGTAGAACAAGCAAGCTCTATTGAAGAGCTGGCTGCTGCTATAAGCGAAATTTCAGCTCAAGTAAAAGAAAATGCAAATCATGCTTCATCGGCAAACGATAAAACTTTAAAAGTAGGTGAGGATTTGCAGCACAGCAATGAACAGATGCACCGAATGATGAGAGCTATGGAAGATATTACCGATAAATCAGCAGAAATAAGTAAAATCATTAAATCAATTGATGATATCGCTTTTCAAACCAATATACTGGCATTAAATGCAGCCGTTGAGGCAGCAAGAGCAGGAGAAGCGGGGAAAGGGTTTGCTGTAGTAGCGGACGAAGTGAGAAATCTTGCAGGAAAATCTGCTGAAGCTGCCAAGAATACCACCGTTCTCATAGAAGATACGGTACAAGCCGTATCAGAAGGCAGTCATATTGCAGAAGATACTTCTCATGCTATCCAATCCGTAGTTGAAAGTGCAGAAGAGGTGGTCTCTGCTATCTCACATATGTCCACGGCCTTTAAAGAGCAGGCAGAGGCTATTGGCCAAATAACTGTCGGACTGGATCAGATTTCGTCGGTAGTTCAATCCAATTCCGCAACAGCGGAAGAAAGTGCGGCGGCCAGCGAAGAGTTATCAGGACAGGCTTCAGCATTGCAGGGCGAGGTGGCAAAATTTAAATTAAAAACCGGCAAAGATTTTCATGTAACCGCTGAATAAATAATTACTTGACACTGCTTTATTTAATGTATACAATATAAAAGGATATGTAGAAGCTACATATCCTTTTGTTAACTAAATAAACCAAAGCTATGATGGAAACAGTAGACCTGTGTAATAACCTTACAGAGAAATGTGCAAAAGCTGAGAGCACATTGGTGAAACAGAATTCGAATATCACTCCGGAGCTTTATCACAATATAAGAGGCAAAATTAAGTCTGGTGCTTGGAAATAAAGAGCAACGGGTTTTATGATTTTGCAAATAGGGTGGTACCGCGGTTAGGAATAATCGTCCCTAATTCACAAACGTGAATTGGGGATTTTAATTTTTTTGTAGAAAGGAAAGGCAACATATGTTTCGAAATTTATCTGAAAAACCTATTGCAGAGCTGCAGCTGGAACAAGCAAAGGCTTGGAAAGAAGAAAAATTACTGGAAAAATGTATAACAACAAGAGAAGGCATGCCTTCATTTATATTTTATGAGGGACCTCCTACGGCTAATGGAAGACCTGGAATCCATCACGTTATAGCCAGAACTTTGAAGGATTCCGTATGTCGGTATAAAACCATGAAAGGCTTTGCGGTAAAGAGAAAAGCCGGATGGGATACACACGGCCTGCCTGTAGAAATCGAAGTGGAAAAGCAGCTGAATATGTCAGGAAAGCAGGATATAGAAAAGTACGGTATTAAACAGTTTAATGAAAAATGCAGAGAATCTGTTTTCACCTACGAAGGTATGTGGAGAGAGATGACCGAACGAATGGGCTATTTAATCGACCTGGATAACCCCTATATTACACTGGATAATAATTTTATTGAATCCGGCTGGTGGATTCTGAAAGAGTTTTTTAAAGCCGGTATGATTTATGAAGGGCACAAGATTTTACCTTACTGTCCGCGTTGCGGAACTGGTCTTGCCTCTCATGAAGTAGCTCAAGGCTATAAGGAAGTAAAGACTCAAACCATAACTGCTAAATTTAAACGAAAAGATGCCGATGAGTACTTCCTGGCATGGACAACCACTCCTTGGACGCTGGCTTCTAACGTAGCTTTAACCGTTGGGCCGGATATCGATTATGTCAAGGCCCAAATGAATGAAAACAGCGGAGAGGAAGCAGGACATATATTTTATGTAGCAAAGAATCTGGCGGATAAGGTGCTGGGTACGGATAAATATGATGTTTTGGCCGAGTTAAAAGGCAAAGAATTAGAATTTATGGAATATGAACAGCTTATGCCGTTTATTAAACCGGATAAAAAAGCATTCTTTGTTACATGTGCGGATTACGTTACCATTGAAGATGGTACCGGAATTGTTCACACTGCCCCTGCCTTTGGTGAAGATGACTACCAGACTGGCAGAAGATATGAGCTTCCTGTAATAAATCCTGTAGATGAGCAGGGAAAATACAGTGATACCCCTTGGGCCGGACGTTTTGTAATGGAAGAAGGCTTAGATATTGACATTATTAAGTGGCTGGCAGCTGAAAATAAGATTTTTACTAAGGAAAAGATGGATCATAACTATCCCCACTGCTGGAGATGCAGCACACCACTTATTTATTATGCAAAACCAAGCTGGTATATTGAAATGACCAAGCTGAAGGAGCAATTGGTAGCCAATAATAAAGAAGTAAACTGGTTCCCTGATTTTGTGGGAGAGAAGCGTTTTGGAAACTGGCTGGAAAATGTAAACGACTGGGCTATTTCCAGAAACAGATATTGGGGGA
The DNA here is from genome assembly GCA_002455605.1 of Firmicutes bacterium UBA6648. Lineage (GTDB taxonomy): Bacteria > Bacillota > Clostridia > Peptostreptococcales > Anaerovoracaceae > Aminipila. Next base: position 11,321 of record DKLE01000028.1, on the reverse strand, counting down.
CTCCGATTCCTATTTGGAGATGTGAATGCGGTCATTTGGAATGTATCGGAAGCAGAGCCGAACTGGCAGAAAAATCTGTGGAAAATATTACAGAAGAGATTGAACTACATCGGCCTTATGTAGATGATATTCATATTAAGTGTCCTCACTGCGGAAAAATCATGAGCAGAATCCCAGAAGTGATGGATTGTTGGTTTGATTCCGGTTCTATGCCTTTTGCACAGCAGCATTATCCATTTGAAAATAAAGAGAAATTTGACGAGGAGATGTTTCCGGCAGATTTCATTTGTGAAGGTATCGATCAAACCAGAGGCTGGTTCTATTCCCTTCTGGCTATTTCAACCTTTATTAAGGGCAAAGCACCATATAAAAATGTGCTTGTAAATGATTTGATCCTTGATAAAGAAGGAAAGAAGATGAGCAAGTCCAAGGGAAATACTGTTGATCCGTTTACATTGTTCGATAAATACGGAGCAGATGCTACCAGATGGTATTTACTCTATGTTTCCCCTGCATGGTCCCCTACAAAGTTTGATGAAGACGGACTTATTGAAATTGTCAGCAAGTTCTTTGGAACCCTTAAGAATGTGTATAATTTCTTTGTGCTGTATTCCAATCAGGACAACATTGATCCGGCAAGCCTTAATGTTCCGTATGAAAACAGGCCTGAGCTGGACCGATGGATTTTGTCAAAATATAATCAGCTTATTCTGGATGTTACAGAAGAGATGGAGCGATACGATCATATGAAGACTGTCCGAAAGATTCAGGATTTTGTAACGGAAGATCTCTCCAATTGGTATATAAGACGTGCCAGAAGAAGATTCTGGGCGGAAGAGATGAACGAAGATAAAAAGAGTGTATATACAACCACCTATGAAGTGCTTGTTGGAATATCTCAGCTTATTGCTCCTTTTGCTCCATTTATTGCCGATGAAATATATACAAAGCTTACTGATAATGAGTCGGTTCATATTTCTTTCTTCCCGAAAGAAAACAACGCTTTGATTGATAAAAATGTTGAAAAAAGAATGGATCTGGTTCGAGTATTGGTAGGCCTTGGCAGAGGAACGAGAGAAAAAGAGCGAATTAAGGTTAGACAGCCTCTTTCAGAAATTATGGTTGATGGCAAGTATGAAGCCCTTATTAGCGACCTTACTCCTTTAATTATGGAAGAATTAAATGTTAAAAAGGTTGTTTTTGAAACTAAGCTAGATCAGTTTATGAATTATTCTTTGAAACCTAACTTTAAGGTTGCAGGTCCCGTTCTAGGTGCGAAGATTAAGGCCTTTGGTGGGGCTCTTGCTCAGGCAGACCCTGCAGAACTTGTTGGTAAGCTTGAAGCTGATGGTGAAGCTATTATTAATGTTGGTGGTGAAGATTTCACCATCAATAAGGACTTAGTAGAAATTAAGATTAGTGCTAAGGAAGGTTTCTCTGTTGCTATGGAAAACAATGTATTTACAATTCTTGATACTACTGTAAATCAGGAACTTGTAGATGAAGGTCTTGCAAGAGAACTGGTTTCAAAGGTTCAGCAGCTTAGAAAGCAGAAGAATTTTGAAATGATGGATAACATCAAAATTTATGTGGCGGCTGATGAAGCAGTGACAAAGGCAATAGAAGCCTATAAATCATATATAATGAAGGAAACTCTCGCACTAGAGATTATGGAGAAGGCAGGACTGGAAGAATATGATCTGAATGGTCATAAAACAGGAATCGATGTAGAAAAAATAATGGTGTAGAAGTAGAATTGATTTAAATCTTAAAGTGGGTGCAGTGTAATACTGTGCCCCTTTTTCACAAAGAGAGGGTTTTATGTCAGATAAAATTAATTTGAAGGATATGACGCTGAAAGAAATGGAAGCTTTTTTTGAGACCATAGGCGAAAAGAAATTTCGGGCAAGACAGGTATATAAATGGCTGTATAGAGGTGTTTGCAGTTTTGATGAAATGACGGATATATCCAAGGAACTGAGAGAAAAACTGCAAAATTATACAGTGATTGAAAATCTCCGGTTAATAGAAGTGCAAACCTCTAAAACAGACGGAACAAAAAAATATCTGTTCGGACTTAAAGACGGAAACAGTATCGAAAGTGTTTTTATGAAATATAAGCATGGGAATTCCGTTTGTATCTCTTCTCAGGCAGGATGCCGTATGGGCTGCAAGTTTTGCGCATCTACCATTGGAGGACTTTGCAGAAATTTGACTCCGGGAGAAATATTGGATCAGATTGTTTTTATTGAGAAAAATACAGGAGAGAAAGTCAGCAATATAGTTGTAATGGGGACGGGCGAACCTTTTGATAACTATGAGAACCTTTCAAAGTTTATACATTTAGCTAACAGTAAAGAGGGGCTGAATATGGGAATGCGGAGCATCACCGTATCCACCTGCGGAATTGTTCCTAAAATCGCAGACTTTGCAAAAGATTTTCCCCAAGTAAATCTGGCGGTTTCTCTTCATGCATCCAATGACAAAATAAGGAATGGAACAATGCCAATCAATCATAAATATAATATAGAGACACTGCTGAAAGCCTGCCGGGATTATGTAAAAGAGACAGGCAGAAGGATTACCTTTGAGTATGCCTTGGTTTCTGGTGTCAATGACCAACCGATGCACGCAGAGGAACTGGCCGCCAGACTGAGAGGTCTCCTTTGCCATGTCAACTTAATTCCGCTGAACAATGTAACAGAAAGTGATTTGAAGGGAGCTTCTAGGTCCCAGGCAGAAGAATTTAAACGGCGATTGGAGAAGCTAGGTATAACTACTACTGTCAGACGAGAGCTGGGAAGCGACATTGATGCGGCCTGTGGACAGCTGAGGTTGAAAGAGTATGAAAATTTGGAAAATTGACAGAAGTTTCAAGTATTTAGCTTGCTATGCAAAAGCCGATAGTGTATAATGAGCTTACACAAGCTATTATAGCAAGTTAACGGATGCAAATATTGCATAGCTCAAGAGGAGGCGATTACAATGGTTAAGTTATTAATCGGTAAGAAGGGTGCAGGTAAAACCAAAACGATGCTAGACATGGCCAATGAAGTGGTTGAGGATAGCAAGGGCAGTGTTATATTTATTAATAAAAACCAGAGACTTATGTGTGATCTGAAACATAAGATTAGAGTCGTGTGTATGGAGGATTTTCAACATATTACCAATAGCGATGAGTATATAGGGTTTATCTATGGCATCATCAGCTCAGACCACGACATTGAAACCGTTTTTATTGACAGCATCTTAAAACATGCGGATATTCATGAGGATAATATCCCGGAATTTCTCGGCAGACTCCAAAGAATCTCCCAGCGGTATGACATTGAGTTTATTGTAAGCCTGAGCGCTGACAAAGAACAGCTAAACAATATTGATTTCCGAGAGTTTGAAATTTTAAATTAAAAAGAAGATTTAGCAATTTAATTGCTTGAAGAAGCGGCGGTGAATGATTCACCGCCCTTTTTGAGGTCATTAAAGAAATTTCAGTATATAAAACAGAGGGCGCAGACATGAAAAAAGTAGGATTATTAATACTCTTAACCGCTTTTTTATTCGGAACGATGGAAGTTGCTTTGAAAATTGCGGGAAATGGATTAGATTCATTTCAATTAACCTTTTTACGATTTATAATAGGGGGGATTTTTTTATTTCCTTTTGCAATCAATGAAATAAGAAAGAATCAAACGAAGTTAGAATTAAAAGATTATGGGTATCTATTAATTTTAGGAATCATATGCATACCAATCAGCATGTTATTTTTTCAGATGGGAGTGATGCATTCAAATGCCTCAACCGCTTCCGTGATTATGTGTATAAATCCATTGTTTACAATGATTTTTGCTCATTTTATGTCGAACGAAACTTTTACAAAAAATAAATTAATTGTGCTGCTGTGGGGAATATTAGGGTTAATTTTCATGGTCAGACCATGGGATATTCAAGAAGGAAATACTCCTTTGGGTGTTTTTTTTATGCTGATAGCTGCGGCTACGTTTGGACTGTATACGGTAGCAGGTAAGAATGGAATTAAAAAAATTGGAATTATGGCTCAGACAAGCATTAGCTTTATATTGGGCTCACTGGTACTCTTATTCTTAATGATATTAATGCATAAGCCGGTTTTGCAGGGCGTCGGAGATAATATAGGTTTAGTACTCTATATTAGTATTGCGGTTACAGGTTTAGGGTATTACGTTTATTTTTCCGCCATCAAGAATTCGGATGCTACTACCGGTTCCATCGCCTTTTTTATAAAACCGGCTATAGCACCAGTGATTGCGGTGGTGGTTTTGCATGATAAATTGCTTTGGAATACTTACATAGGAATCGGATTAATTTTAATTGCTTCTTATCTAAATATATATAATAAAAAAACAGAGGAGGATAAAATTGAGCAAGAACAAATTGAATTTAAGTAAAATAGAAGAAATCTTCAAAAATAGAAAATCCAATGCACTGGGAAGCTACAGTTATTTTTCTGTAATGGTCCCTCTCGTGGAAAAAGAAGGAGAACTATATTTATTATATGAAAAACGGGCAGAGTCATTAAAAAAACAGCCGGGGGAGATTTGTTTTCCGGGGGGAGCTATGGAGTCCAATGAAACGAAAAGACAGTGTGCGGTTAGGGAGACTTGCGAAGAGCTGGGGCTTAAAAAGAAGGATATTCGAATTATTGCAGAAATAGATACTTTGTATACCTATAGCAATTTCACTATGTTTTGTTTCTTAGGCGAAATTAGTTATGAGGCTTTTTCCAATGCAAAGATAAATCCGGATGAGGTGCAGGAAATCTTCCTGGTTCCTTTGGAATATATAAAAAATGAAACCCCGTATATCTATAATATGGATATAATTCCAGATATCGGTCCGGATTTTCCCTATGAGATGCTAAAAATTAACAATGGATATAATTGGAGAAAGGGTAAATCCGAGATACCGATCTACATTTTTCAGGATAAAGTGATATGGGGGTTAACCGCTAGAATTACACACAATTTGGCAAACATTATCAAACGTGAAAATAGGGAGTAGTTTTACTCCCCTTTTTTTATTGGTAATTTTTATGTAATGATTTTTGAGCAAAAAGGGAGCTATACTTTTTCTTGAGGCGAAAACAAATCAAAATAACGTCTCGAAGTTTTAGATTAATTGGATAACATGGAAAGGGAGGACAATAATCATGAAAACTAAATTTGTCAAAACAACGCTAACACTATCATTACTGCTTATGGCAGCAGCACCGACTGCAGCTTTCGCAGGAACAAACTGTGGAACCAATGTTTCACTTCCATCGAACCAATCAGTGGTTAAAGATTTAAGCAGCTGCTTTTCAAATGCAGGTACGCAGAATAGCATCAAGAATCAGAGCTGCTCAAATCTATCTGGTTTTACATTGGACGACAGCAAACTTCAGTTTGTTCCAAATAGCAGCTGCCAATTAAAGGATAGCACAACGAATAAAGCAACAACAGATAGCGTAAAGGGTGTTTCAACTAAAAAAGTAACAGTAAATTCAAATTGCGCTAATACAGTAAAAGGCAGTACAACCAACAAAGCTGCAGCAAACACAAATTGTAGCGGTAATACTTGTGCTAACACTGTAAAAGGCAGCAAGGACTGCACGACTAAGGAATGCATAACCAAGGATTGTACAACCAAGGATTGCACTACTAACAATTGCAGTGGAAATACCTGTACTAAAGAAGTAAAGAAAAATGACACTACAACTAATAAAACAAACACAACAAATACTGACAAGAATACAACTACAAAACCTAATACAAACACATCTACAAATACTGGCACAGACAAGACAACTACAACTGATACCAATAAGACAGATACAACTACAGGAACAGTAGGATCTTATGAACAGCAGGTTGCTGATCTGGTAAATCAGGAGAGAGCTAAAGCCGGTCTTGCCCCTGTAACTTTAAATACTAAGCTGTCCGGTGTTGCAGAAAAGAAAGCAGAAGACATGAGAGACAAAAATTACTTCTCACACACTTCTCCAACTTATGGTTCACCGTTTGATATGATGAAACAGTTCGGCGTTACATATAGTGCAGCCGGAGAAAACATTGCTAAAGGACAGAAGACTCCTCAGAGCGTTATGGATGCGTGGATGAACTCTTCCGGTCACAGAGCAAATATTTTAAGCAGTAACTATGACCAAATTGGTGTAGGTTATGTAACAGACAGCAATGGAAATACTTACTGGGTACAGATGTTTATTAAATAATTAGGATGAATACACTCAAAAACAGGCGACAATAACTATGTTGATAATTTTTGCCATAAGATTTATAATACAAAGTATGTAATATAATCAACCGTATTGCAGGAGGGAGAAATCTTATGAAGAAATTTTTAGCAATTGTACTAGCCTTAGTGCTTGTACTTGGTCTGGTTGCTTGTGGTGAAAAAGAAACACCAGAAAATAAGACAGAAGACACTTATGAGATTGCAATGATCACCGACGTCGGCGAAATTGATGACAAGTCATTTAATCAGGGGACTTGGGAAGGGATTAAAGCGTACGCTGAAGAAAATAAAATTACGCATAAATACTACAAGCCAACAGAGGAGAGCGTAGATGCTTATTTGGCTGCCATTCAGCTGGCTGTTGAGGGCGGAGCGAAAATAGTTGTAACCCCGGGATATCTATTTGAAACTCCGATCTACAAAGCACAAGAGCTGTATAAGGATGTCCATTTTATTCTGATCGACGGAAATCCAAACGATGGCGACTACAGCACAGATGCAGGCCCTACTTATCGTACTGATGACAACACAGTAGGTATTGTATTTGCTGAAGAACAAGCAGGTTATCTGGCAGGTTATGCAGCAGTTATGGACGGTTATACCAAGCTTGGATTTATGGGGGGAATGGCCGTCCCTGCCGTAATCCGATTTGGATATGGATTCGCACAGGGTGCAGATGCTGCTGCTAAGGAGCTTGGTCTTGACAATGTTGATTTAAAATATCATTATACCGGCGGATTTATTGCGACTCCGGAAGCACAGACCCTTGCTTCATCTTGGTATGCTGACGGTACGGAAGTAATTTTTGCCTGTGGCGGTAAGGTTGGCGATTCTGTCATGAAGGCTGCTGAAGCTTCCAAAGGTAAGGTTATCGGTGTAGATGTGGATCAGAGCAAAGATTCCGATACAGTTATTACTTCTGCTATGAAAGGGCTTGCCCCTGCGGTACAATCTGCATTGGCTGATTACTATGCAGATAAGTTCCCGGGAGGACAGTCATTAACTCTTGGGGCTGCACAGGATGGTGTTAAGCTTCCTATGGAAACTTCAAAGTTTGAAACATTTACTAAGGACGACTATGATGCTGTTTATGATCAGTTGGTGAAAGGAACGATCACACTGAAAAAGGACGACGTGAAGAGTGTTGATCAACTGGGATTAAGTAAGGTTAAAGTACGAGTTATTAAGTAAATAAAGCTTATAAAACGGTTGATAAGATGATTATTTAAATTAAGACAACACACCTTTTGGTGTGTTGTTTTTTATGTAAAATTTCGGTATAATATCTATATCATATTGAAGAGAGGTTCGGCTGTTATGGAATATATAATAGAGATGTTAAACATTACTAAAGAGTTTCCGGGAATTGTTGCCAATGATAATATTACGTTACAACTGAAAAAAGGCGAGATACACGCCTTGCTGGGAGAGAACGGAGCAGGAAAATCAACCTTGATGAGTGTTCTCTTCGGCATGTATCAGCAGGAAAGAGGAATAATCAAAAAGAACGGGCAGGAAGTAAAGATAAACGATCCCAATGATGCCAATGCTCTGGGAATCGGAATGGTGCATCAGCATTTTAAACTGGTGCATAATTTCACTGTACTGCAAAATATCATTTTAGGTGTGGAAAACACCAAAAGCGGGATTTTGCAAATGCGGGAGGCAAAGGAAAAGGTTATTGCATTGTCAGAAAAATATGGACTGATGGTGGATCCGGAAGCGAAAATTCAAGATATTACCGTAGGGATGCAGCAAAGAGTAGAAATTTTGAAGATGCTTTACAGAGATAATGAAATACTTATTTTTGACGAGCCTACGGCGGTGCTGACACCTCAGGAAATTCAGGAGCTTATGAAAATAATGCAGGAGCTTGCAGCAGAAGGCAAATCTATTCTTTTTATTACTCATAAATTAAATGAAATCAAAGAAGTTGCCAATCGGTGTACAGTGCTCAGAAAAGGGAAATATATAGGAACAATTGATGTGGCATCGACCTCAAAAGAGGCCATGTCGGAGATGATGGTAGGAAGGAAAGTGGATCTGACTGTTCAGAAAAAGCCCATTGAGCCGGGTGAAGTAGTCCTTCAAGTGAAGAATATGACAGTAAAATCCAAACATAACAGTAAGAATGCCGTTAATAATGTATCGTTTCAAGTCAGAAAAGGAGAAATTGTCTGTATAGCAGGAATAGACGGAAACGGACAATCCGAGCTTGTCTATGGGCTGACCGGATTGTTATCCATTGATTCCGGAGAGATTTTCATGAACGGAGAGGATATTACAAAAAATAGTATCAGAAAAAGAAATAGCTCCGGGTTAAGTCATATACCAGAGGACAGGCATAAGGACGGTCTTATTTTGGACTATAATCTGACAGAAAATTTAATATTGAAAAATTATTTTAAAACTCAATTTCAAAAAGGCGGATTTCTGAATTTTAAATATGCAAAAGAATATGCGGAGAGGCTGATTCAGCAGTTTGATATAAGGAGTGGTCAAGGAAGCCGGACTCCTGTCAGAAGTATGTCCGGAGGAAATCAGCAGAAAGCCATTATTGCCAGAGAGCTTGATTTAGACCCTGAGCTTTTAATTGCCGTACAACCTACCCGAGGGCTGGATGTAGGGGCTATCGAATATATTCACAAACAGCTTATTGAAAAACGGGATGAGGGAAAAGCTGTTCTTCTTGTTTCCCTAGAGCTGGATGAAGTAATGAATGTAAGCGACAGAATTCTGGTGATTTATGAAGGAGAACTTGTTGCTGATGTAAATCCTGCGGAGGTTACTATTCAGGAATTAGGGTTGTATATGGCAGGATCAAAGAGAAACGAGGTGACAGCGTAAATGGAACGTTGGAAGAAGATTTTAGTCAGTGATGAATTGAATAACGCAATGTCATCTATATTTGCTATATTAATCGGATTACTATTTGGATTTATTATTCTGTTGATCAGCAATCCCTCTCAGGCCGTAGAAGGATTGATTATTATTTTAAAGGGTGGTTTCAGCACCGGGGGCAAGGGCATGGGACAGGTCCTTTACTTTGCAACTCCTCTGATCTTAACCGGGTTATCTGTGGGCTTTGCTTTTAAGACCGGCCTGTTCAATATCGGTGCGGCTGGGCAGTTTATAATGGGGGCTTTTGCAGCCATTTATGTAGGAGTTAAATGGACTTTTCTTCCTGCACCTCTGCACTGGATTATAGCTTTGGCTGCGGCAGCAGTTGTGGGTGGATTATGGGCATTGATCCCCGGATTAATGAAGGCATACCTGAATGTTCATGAAGTTATTGCTACTATTATGATGAACTACATAGGGATGTATTCGGCCAATTATTTAGTTAAGCTCACAGTCTACGACAGTATGAAAACACAATCATTAAATGTAGCCAATTCTTGTGTATTGCCTAAAATGGGGTTGGATAATATTTTTTATAACAGCTTGGGGGGCGGAAAAGATCTGTCCACTGTTAACTGCGGCATTTACATTGCTGCTATTATTGCCATTATTATGTATATTATATTAAACAAAACTACTTTTGGATATGAGCTAAAGGCTTGCGGGTTTAATGCAGACGCCAGCAAATATGCGGGTATAAATGAAAAAAGAAATATTGTTCTTTCCATGGTAATAGCAGGAGCATTAGCCGGTCTTGGAGGCGGATTACTGTATTTATCAGGAGCCAGCGGAAGACATATCAAGGTGGTAGATGTTCTGGCCAGTGAAGGCTTTAATGGAATTCCGGTTGCATTGCTGGGATTGTCAAATCCAATCGGGATCATTTTCTCTGCTGTGTTCATTTCATATATTACCCAGGGAGGGAATTATCTGCAAAGGCTGAATTACGCTCCGGAAATTATTGAGATGATTATAGCCTGCATTATTTACTTCAGTGCATTTTCGCTGATTCTGAGAAAAATCATACCTGGTATCCTAAAACACAAGGAAGAAAGCAGAAAGGGAGGAAAGAAATAATGAATGTTTTATATTTAGTTGTTCAGCAGACGATGTTCTTTTCCATTCCGCTTTTGATTGTGGCCCTTGGAGGCATGTTTACGGAACGGGGTGGTGTTACCAATATTGCTCTTGATGGAACCATGATTATGGGAGCCTTTGCCAGCATATATTTCAT
>DKLE01000028.1:0-760 GCA_002455605.1 Firmicutes bacterium UBA6648 | reverse complement strand
TATTTCATCAATCAGATGCAATCCTCCATGAGCGGGCAGTTATTATTGATTTTAGCCATTTTAGTGGCAGTTGTTGTAGGAGCAGTTTTTTCGCTGCTGCTTGCCTATTCTGCTGTTAACATGAAGGCCGATCAGATCATAGGAGGAACAGCTTTAAATATGTTTGCACCGGCTTTTGCTATTTATGTGGCCCGTATGATTCAGGAAAATGGTGTTCAGCAGATTCCTTTTATGAATACCTTTCGACTTGTTTCAGTTCCGGTTTTAGGGGATATTCCCATTATAGGGAGTATGTTTTTTAAAAATGCATATATTACAACCTATATAGGTTTTGCCATATTGATACTTTCCACCGTGGTATTATATAAGACGAAATTTGGACTGAGACTTCGTGCTTGCGGAGAACATCCTCAGGCCGCAGATTCGGTGGGTATCAATGTATATCGGATGAGATATGCAGGGGTTATGATTTCAGGCGGGTTAGCAGGACTGGGCGGATTGGTGTTTGTCATTCCCACATCCACCAATTTTAATGCTACCGTAGCCGGATATGGATTTTTGGCATTGGCGGTTATGATTTTTGGTCAATGGAAGCCTGTGCGAATTTTGTTTGCGGCGTTTTTCTTCGGTTTAATGAAGACAATTGCTTCAGCATATTCTGTAATTCCGTTTTTGGCAACGTCTGACATTCCAAGTGATGTTTATAAGATGATACCGTTTATTGCCACATTGATCGTATTGGCTTTCAGTTCTAAGTCTT
>DKLE01000129.1 GCA_002455605.1 Firmicutes bacterium UBA6648 | reverse complement strand
CCTACAGGCTTTATACGGATACGGAGATGCGCAGTCTCCTGGGGAGATTTTTGTTTAAAAATGAAAGCGCATTTCTCAATGTAGGTTCTTTAAGCGGAGGAGAAAAAGCCAGACTATCTTTGCTAAAGCTGATGCTGTCAGGATCAAATGTTCTGGTTCTCGATGAGCCGACCAATCATCTGGATATCATGTCAAAAGAAGTTTTTGAAGATGCACTTTTAGATTTCCCAGGCACAGTAATAGTCGTATCTCATGATCGATATTTTTTAAACAAAATTCCTACCAGAATCATGGAATTGGAGACGGAGGGAATGACTGCTTACTTAGGTTCCTATGATTATTACATGGAAAAAAAGCAGGAGATTGAATCCGGGAAAAAATACCTGACGGAATTGAGCAATATCCAGAATCCTAAGGATGAAGAGGAAAAAGATATAAAGAACCTGAGTGCCAGTGAACAGAGAAGAATAAATAAGGAGCTGGAGGCGAAAGCAAGAAGAAAGGAACGGGAACAGAAGCGTCTGGAAGAGGAGATAGAAAAACTGGAAAAGGAGATTGCGGAGCTGGAGAAAGAAATGTGCAAAGAAGAGGTTTTCAGTGACCATATTCTTCTGGCAGAGTATCACGATAAAAGTGAAGCCTGCAAAATCAAGCTGGCGGAAACTTATGACAGTTGGGTTCTGATTCAAGAATAGCGTGAAAATTTTGTGTTAATTTGTGTTAAATTTTATACAAAATTTTTTAAAAATGCTCTTGCATATCTTAAAACAGTAAATTATAATGAATTTTAGTCAATAGGACATAAAATATGAAATTAAATGAAATGTATAGGGAATATATAATTTCTAAAGTATGGAGGTTAGTTAAATGACATTTGACAAAATAAAGGAAATCATTATTGAGCAATTAAGTGTAGATGAAGCTCAGGTGACGCTTGATACTCATCTTATGAAAGATTTAGAAGCTGATTCACTGGATGCAGTAGAAATTATTATGGCGATTGAAGATGAATTCGACCTTGAAGTTCCGGATGAGGATGCGGAAAAGTTCCAATGTGTTGGTGACATCGTAAAGTACGTTGAAGAAAAATTAAACTAGTCATCAGATGAAAGCCCGCCGACAGCGGGTTTTCCTTATTATTTAAAGACTAGATATTAAGAAGGAAAATATGAAAATGAAAAAAGGTTCAAAAATTTCAAATGCGGTTATAAAACGTTTACCTAGATACAGAAGGTATCTTAACGAACTTCGCAAAAAAGGCGTGGATAAGATTTCTTCCAGGGAGCTAAGTGATCTAATTGGTTATACCGCTTCTCAAATCAGGCAGGACCTTAACAATTTCGGTGGCTTCGGTCAGCAGGGTTATGGCTACAATGTGGAAGCATTATATAATGAGATCAGCAGTATTTTAGGGCTTGATAAAGAGTATAAGATGGTTATTGTGGGAGCAGGTAATTTAGGACAGGCAATTGCTAACCATACTTATTATTACAAGGCCGGATTTGTAGTGAGTTCATTGTTCGAAGTGAATCCTAAGCTTGTTGGGATTAAGATAAATGATATTAGTGTACGTGATTACGAAGAATTAGTACCTTATATCGAACAAAACGGGATTGATATAGGGATTATTTGCACAACCAAGGATGCAGCTCAGGAAGTGGCGGATAAAATGGCTTTTGCAGGTGTGAAAGGAATTTGGAATTTTGCACCGGTGGATTTGGAGGTACCGGATTCCATAGCAGTGGAAAACGTACACCTGAGTGATGGATTGCATTCACTCGCTTATCACATCAACAGAAATCATCATAAATAAACAAAAAAATGAAAATAACCGTTTCCTTTGAAACGGTTATTTGTTATAGTAGAATTTATAATAGATTAACCTTCTACGATAGCATCAACAGGACATGTATTTGCGCATGCACCACAATCAATACACTTGTCAGCATCAATAACTCTAACAGCGTCGCTCTCAGAAATTGCTTCTACTGGACATTCCGGTTCGCAAGCTCCGCAGTTGATGCAACCATCTGTAATTTTGTAAGCCATTGTGATAATCCTCCTTTTTTAAAGTGCTCTAAAGCCAATTAGATTATATCAAAGGGAAATGGAGAAGTAAAGATGAAAGTTTATTCTCTTGTCGGAAAAAGTGGAACAGGAAAAAGCTATCAAGCCATGACATTATGCGGGAAGAAGAACATTCCTGCGATTATAGATGATGGCCTTTTTATATATGAAAGCCGTATCTTACAGGGGCAGTCTGCCAAGAGACAGACAACCAAAATCGGGGCGATAAAAACTGCCTTGTTTACAGATGAAGAACACCGGCGATCGGTTGCTGAAAAGCTTAAGGAGATCAATCCGGATAAAATATTGATACTCGGCACTTCCACAGGCATGGTAAACAGAATTGCTGAAAGACTGGAACTGCCGGAGATAGAGGAACGTATTTTTATTGAAGAGATTACCACGGAGGCACAAAGAGCCGCTGCACGAAAGCAGCGGGTGGATTTGGGAAAGCATGTGATTCCCGCACCGGCAGGGCAGTTAAAAACTGATTTTTCAGGATATTTTCTGCATCCCATCCGCATGATTAAAGGGTTCGGATTCACCAATAAAGACAGTATACAGGAACGATCGGTAGTCCGTCCGACTTATAGCTATTTGGGGGAATTTTTTATATCGGACAAGGTAATAAATGATATCGTTTATCATTTAGCCAATCAAAATGAAGGAGTACATTCCATTATACGGGTACTTACTCAAAATACCAAGACAGGCGTAGGCTTGACGGTTATGGTAAATATGAAGTATGGCCACCAGGTAATGGAAGGTGCCAGAGAATTACAACGGGAAATTTCGGAGCACATAGCCTATATGACAGCATTTAATATTCACTCGGTTGATGTAGAGGTCAGAGGATTAATGTAGCCCCTTGATTCATAGATGAACTCGGAGAAAAACATGATAGTAAAAGAAAAGATTAAAGACTTTAATCTGGATCATATATTTGACTGCGGACAATGCTTCAGATGGAACAGAGAAGCGGATGGCCGCTATACAGGAATTGCCTTTGGGAAGCCTGCGGCATTAAAGTTTGAGCCCTATGAGGAAGGTGGTTTTGAAGGAAAGCTCAGTATAGAAAATATAACAGAAGAAGAGTTTCAGCAATATTGGCAGGATTATTTGGATTTACAACAGGATTACGGGCAGATAAAGGCTGTTTTGGCTGAAAAAGATCCGGTGATGGCGGAAGCAATAAAATCGGGACAGGGGATACGTATATTAAGGCAAGATCCTTGGGAGACCTTAATTTCTTTCATTATATCCCAAAATAATAATATTCCCAGAATTAAAAAGTGTATTGAGGCTCTGTGTGAGATGTTTGGGAAGTTTACGGGAAGCTATAATGGGAAAGAATACTTTGCTTTTCCGGAGGCACAGGTGCTTGCGGAGCTGTCAGCAGAGGATTTAGCGCCCATAAGGCTTGGATATCGAGCCAAATACATAATTGAAACAGCTAAAAGAGTTGTTGCAGATGATAGGAATCTGGGGCAAGGAGATGATTCCCAAAAGGAAAGAGTAAGGCTTAAGGATTTCTGCCAGATTGATACCCTTCAGGGATATGAATATCTGACAAGCTTATGCGGTGTAGGGCCTAAAGTTGCTAATTGCATCTTACTATTTGGCATGGCAAAATATGAAAGCTTCCCTATTGATGTATGGGTTCGCCGTGTAATGAACAGGCTGTACGGAATTGATGAAAATGATATGAAGAGTATGGCAAAGTATGCGGATGAAAACTTTGGGCAGTATGGAGGCATAGCTCAGCAATATTTGTTTTATCACATCAGACAGTTGGAGAAATAACAGACAAGGAGATGATGTACATATGTTGGGGCCGATGGTAAATGCTGCAGCGATTATCGTGTGCGGACTGTTAGGTACTTATATCATAAAAGGGGTGCCGGAAAGGTTTGAGAATCTGGTAATGAAGGCTATTGCTCTTTCTCTTATCTATATTGGTATATCGGGGGCTTTAGAAAACCACCGGGTGATGACCCTGATATTAAGTCTGGTTATAGGAGCGATTATAGGGGAGGCTATCAATATTGATAAGCAGATGAACCGATTTGGAAAATGGGCAGAGAAAAAGCTGGGGTTTTCAGAAGGCAACTTTTCCAAAGGCTTTGTAACGGCATCTATTTTATTTTGTACCGGTTCCATGTCTATAGTCGGTTCACTGGAGAGCGGACTTCAGG
>DKLE01000148.1 GCA_002455605.1 Firmicutes bacterium UBA6648 | reverse complement strand
CATATGTTTGACAAACCTACACTGCCTAAGCATTATTTTTTATTTACTCTATATGATTTTTATGCGGAGTATGATATAATCAAGAAATAAAAAGTGCTACCGATAGTCGGTTAGCCCAAGATAAAATGTAAGTTTAAATAAACCGCATGTTTCTCAGGCAAGGCGGTTTATTTCTTTTTTTGTGATCGTATATGTAACTAATACAACATTAGCAAGTAAAGCCATTAAGGCTATTGTCTCTGTTGTAGACATAAGCATCACCCCCTCGAAAGGGCATAACCGCCTACCGTGTTTCTATGGTAGCACTGTTGGAAGTATATCATATAAAACTAGGTTCTGACACTATACATAATAAAAGCGCTCAATTTACCTTTCCCAAGGCACTGAACGGATAAAACCGAAAAACAGCTTTACCCACTATCTTTTCTTTGCTCACATTTCCTACCACTTCATGTCGGCTGTCTTTACTGATTTCTCTATTGTCACCCAGTACGTAATAATATCCTTCGGGAATAATTAATTCAGGATAATTTCCCGATATCCCTGCTTCCTTAATATATGGTTCATCCAAAACGATTCCGTTAACCATGACCGCACCATTTATGATTTCCACTTTATCTCCGGGAACAGCAATGATACGCTTAATTAATCTTTCTTCACTGGTATCACAGACGATGATATCGCCCGTCTTCGGCTCCTCCAGCAAATAGGCCTGTCTGCTCAATAATAATAAATCATGATCCTGTAATGTAGGTACCATGGATTCCCCCGATACGATCACAGGCTTCACAAATTGTAATACTACTATAGCTATTATTAATGCTATTAACAATTCTTTAATAAACTCTTTGTTTTCTTTAATCACAGTTAGCATAATTTTTTATCCCTCCGTTAATCATAATACCCCTATATTGAATTCCATTATATACCATATATATTATCACGCAAATTGCTCTTTATCCAATGTCTTTTTTGTTACTTTTTATTATGGTTGAGGATTCTTTTCAAAAAAAGATAAGAAGCCTCATATTTATGAGCCTTCTTATCTTTTTGATTGCTTAAATAAACCCTAAAAGGATTTAGCGAGATTAGAAATCCTGTTTCATTATTGCACCCTTGGCAGCCGAATCTACCAGCTTCGCATACCGTCCAAGCCATCCGGTTTTAATATTTGGTTCCGGTGCCTTATAATGCTCCCTGCGCTTGTTGAATTCCTCATCGGAAACCTTTGCGCTTATGGAGTACTCAGGAATATTAATTTCTATAATGTCTCCTTCTTCCAGCAAGCCAATATTTCCACCGTTAGCCGCTTCCGGACATACATGTCCGATAGAAGCTCCGCGGCTGGCACCGCTGAATCTTCCGTCTGTAATAAGCGCTACGGTTTTATCTAATTTCATACCCGCAAGGGCACTGGTCGGATTCAGCATTTCTCTCATGCCTGGTCCGCCCTTCGGTCCTTCATATCTGATAACTACTACATCCCCATGAACAATTTTTCCCTTATAAATAGCTTCTATTGCTTCTTCTTCTGAATTGAATACTCTGGCAGGGCCGGAATGCTTCAACATTTCCGGCGCAACCGCGCTTCTCTTTACCACACAGCCTTCCCGAGCGATATTGCCAAATAAGATAGCGATACCACCCGTTTCACTGTATGGATTGTCAATAGGTCTGATAGTTTCTGGTTTTTTATTGGTTGCAGCTTTTATATTCTCCCCCAATGTCATCCCTGTTGCTGTTATTACATCCAGATCAAGCATGTCTTTTTTAGCCAGCTCACTTTGAACTGCCGGGATCCCTCCGGCTATATTTAAATCCTGCATATGAGTTTCCCCAGCAGGTGCTAAATGACATAGGTTTGGAGTTTTTTCACTTTCCACATTAAACATATTCAAATCAAGAGGAACTCCCGCTTCATTGGCAATAGCCAGCAAATGCAGAACGCTGTTTGAAGAGCACCCCAGTGCCATATCACATCGAAGGGCGTTTTTAATGGATCGTTCATTGATAATATCTCTGGCCTTAATATCTTTTTCTACCAGATTTATGATCGCCATACCTGCATGCTTTGCCAAACGGATTCTGCCGTTATGCACCGCCGGAACAGTTCCGTTTCCCGGTAAAGCAATTCCTAATGCCTCACAAAGACAGTTCATGCTGTTTGCCGTATACATACCAGCGCAAGAACCGCATCCCGGACAACATCCCTGCTCAAACTCTTCCAGCTTCTGATCATCTATCAGATCTGCCTTTCTGGCACCCACTGCTTCAAAAATCTTGGACAAACTGATTTCTTCCTCATCAACAAGTCCCGCCATCATCGGGCCGCCGGAACAAACCACTGTAGGAATGTTCATCCGCACTGCAGCCATAACCATACCGGGTACGATTTTATCGCAGTTGGGAACAAGAACCAAACCGTCAAAGGCATGGGCAAGAGTCATGGTTTCCACACTGTCAGCGATCAATTCTCTGCTGGCAAGGCTATATTTCATGCCGATATGTCCCATGGCGATTCCGTCGCAGACACCAATGGCAGGAATCATAATAGGTGTCCCTCCGGCCATTCTGACACCTGCTTTTACAGCTTCTGTTATTTTATCTAAATGATAGTGCCCCGGTACAATTTCACTATGTGCAGAGACTACACCAATTAATGGCCTATCCAGTTCTTCTTTCGTATAACCCATAGCATAAAAAAGGCTTCGCATAGGAGCCTTTTCTACACCCTGAGTTACGTTTGCACTTCTTAGTGTCATACGCAATCTCCTTATTAATGCAACTATGTTTCATTTCCATCTTTACTTTAGACGGCAAAAATCCTATTTTTTCAGCCAGCTCATCATCTTTCTCAATTCTCCGCCAACCTTAACCAAAAGATGTTCTGTTTCCTTTCTTCTTGTAGCCAGAAATTTTGCCTGACCGCCTGCATTGAATTCCTGAATAAATTCACTTGCAAATGTACCGTCCTGAATTTCAGAAAGAACCTTCTTCATTTCTTTACGAGTTTCTTCTGTAATTAATCTTCTGCCTGTTCTGTAATCTCCATATTCAGCCGTATTGGATATGGAATATCTCATCATTTCAAATCCGCCGCTGTTAATCAAATCAACAATCAGCTTCATTTCATGAATACATTCAAAGTAAGCCATTTCCGGCTCATATCCGGCTTCCACTAAAGTATCGAAACCGGCTTTCATCAATTCAGTAACACCGCCGCAAAGAACGGCCTGTTCCCCGAACAAATCGGTTTCTGTTTCTTCCTTAAAGGAGGTTTCAAGAATACCTGCTCTGCCTGCTCCGATACCGGATGCATAAGCTAAAGCGATATCCTTAGCTTTCCCAGACGCATCCTGGTATACGGCAATCAGTGAAGGAACGCCTTTGCCTTCCACATACTGGCTTCTTACTGTATGGCCAGGTCCTTTAGGCGCTATCATGATAACATCAATATCCGCAGCAGGTTTAATCTGATTGTAGTGAATATTGAAGCCATGGGCAAACGCTAATACATTTCCTTCTTTCATATGCTTAGCAATTTGTGTTTTATAAATATTTGCAGCCAATTCATCGGGAACCAGCATCATTACTACATCTCCTGCATCTGCTGCTTCTTCTATTTCAACAACCTTAAGGCCGGCAGCTTCTGCTTTTGCTGTATGAGCAGAACCTTTTCTCAATCCTACAACAACATTGACACCGCTGTCCTTAAGGTTTTGAGCATGGGCATGACCTTGGCTTCCAAATCCGATTATCGCAACGGTTTTACCGTCTAACATTCCTAAATTACAATCCGTATCATAGTATTTCTTTATCATTGTTCTAATCTCCTTTTATTATTTATTTATAGCAACTTTAATAATATATAAACTTAATCAAAGAGTTCGCCTGTATACATATCACATTCTTCCTGACAACACTCCGGAGTAGCCAGCCCTCTTTTGATACCGGTGATTCCTGTTCTGCACATTTCGATGATTTCGTAACAGCTGACCATGTTCATAAATCCTTCTACTTTTTCAGGTGCTCCGGTAAGCTCCACAACAACGCTTGATTTTGAGAGATCAATAATTTTGCCTCTGAAAATATCTACGATTTCTCTCAATGCGGCTCGATTATTTTTGTCTGCCCTTATTTTTACCAGCAGAAGTTCTCTGTAAACGCTCTCTTCTTTTTCTAAAGTGAAAATTTCTTTTACCACTTCCAGCTTCTCGGTTTGCGTGATAATTTGATTGAGGGCCTGCTCTGTTCCCGTAAAGACGATTGTTATTCTCGATATCTCCGGATTATTTGTAGCAGATACGGTTAAAGAATCAATGTTAAAGCCTCTTCTTCCAAACAAGCTGACAACTCTGCTAAGAACATTGGCCTGATTATCTACAAAAATACTTATTACTTCTCTTCTTTTTGTCATAGCAGCATTCTCCTTTCTTAACCTACTATCATGTCATTTACGGTTCCCCCGTTTGGAATCATCGGCAATACTCTTTCCTGTCTTGAAATTACACAGTCAATCCAAACCGGTCCGTCTGCTTTGAGTGCCTCGGTAAAGGCAGCTTCAAATTCTTCCGGAGTCGTAGCTCTATAGCCTTTTCCTCCGAACGCTTCAATTACTTTAACAAAATCTGTCTGTCTTTCCGGGGTCGTTGAAGAATATCTCTTGTTATAGAAGGTTGTCTGCCATTGATAAACCATTCCCAGAACACTGTTGTTCATAATAACCGTTATAATAGGAAGTTTATTGCTCACAGCCGTGCAAGCTTCCGCCAAATTCATGTGGAAAGAACCATCTCCTGTAAAGTGAATGACTCTTTTCTGGGGACAGCCAATTTGCGCACCAATGGCTGCACCATAGCCGAATCCCATTGTTCCAAGTCCTCCGCTGGTCAAAAAGCATCTTGTATTCTGATGCTTTAAATATTGGGCGGCCCACATCTGATGCTGCCCCACATCCGTCACATAAATCGTTTCTTTATCCGTCAGCTCACAAGCCCCTGTAACAATTTCATAAGGGTGCAGCTTTGCATTTCCTTCCGTTTTATCCCCTCTAACTTTTTTCCATTCCCGGATCTTGTCAATCCATTCAGAACGGTCTACTTTTTCCACTAACGGAATCAATTTATTTAAAGCATCCTTAACATCACTTACTATACTTAAATCAACCTGTACGTTCTTGTTGATTTCACTTCTGTCGATATCTATCTGAACAATCATTGCATCCTTTGCAAATTTTTTCATGTTCAGCGCTACTCTATCACTGAATCTTGTTCCAAGAGCTAAAACCAAATCTGCTTTGTCCACGGCTTTATTGGAAGCAACGCTGCCATGCATCCCAATCAGTCCCAGGTTTTTCTTGTCATCATAGCTTAAAACTCCTGCTGCCATCATTGTATATGTACCAGGAAGATCCGCCTTCTGTAAAAACTCTGCCAATTGCTGTGAGGCACAGGAGGCGGAAACTCCTCCTCCAAAATATACAATAGGCCTCTGTGCTTTGTTTATAAGCTCCGCCACCCTTTCAATATCTGCTATATCCGCCTTTGGCATCTCTGTTACCGGCAGAGGCTCCTGGTTTTCAAATTCATAAACTGCTGCAGTAACATCTTTAGTGATGTCTACCAATACCGGACCCTTTCTGCCACTTTGGGCGATACGGAAGGCATTTCTCAATACATCAGCCAAATCTTCGACTTTATTGACAAAATAGTTATGCTTCGTGATAGGCATCGTTACCCCTGTAATGCAAATCTCTTGAAAAGCATCTCTGCCGATCAGAGAATCCGGTACATTGCAGGTAATTGCTACCATGGGAATACTGTCCATGAACGCTGTGGCAATACCCGTTACCAGGTTTGTAGCCCCTGGGCCACTCGTTGCAAATACGACACCTGTTTTTCCAGTGGCTCTTGCATAACCGTCAGCTGCGTGTGCAGCATGCTGTTCATGAGAAGTCAAAATGTGCTTAATTTTGTCCTGATAGCTGTAGAGAGTATCATAAATATTGAGGATGGTGCCTCCGGGATACCCAAACACGGTATCGACTCTCTGCTCTAGCAATACTTCTGCAACAATTTCAGATCCTGTTAATTTCATTTTCGTCTACTTCCCTTCTTTCTAAAAACTTGCACTTTTTTACTTGGAGGTGCAATCCAGAGCCACCAGTATTTTGGTGTTTAATACATATTATATAGTCGTAAACTAAAAAGTCAATGTTTTTTTGTTAATTCACACAAATTATTTTACCTTTTCTTATTGACAAAACACAAAACTTCTATTAGTATGTAAAATTAACAATAGGCTTAGCAATAAGTAAAAAACTAATGGAAACCTTTGCTTACCTATTATAATCTAAATTAATATTATTGCTTACGAGGCAAAACGAGGAGGAATTTAAAAATGAAGAATTACGAGAAATATCAGATTGGCTATTTTATGCCGCCAGTCAATAAAATGAAATGGACAAAAAAAGATCATATTGAAACAGCGCCTATATGGTGCAGTGTCGACCTGCGTGATGGTAATCAAGCTCTGGTTGTACCAATGAGCCTAGACGAAAAGATTGAATTCTTCCAGTTCCTCGTAAGCCTCGGATTCAAAGAAATAGAAGTGGGTTTTCCTGCCGCTTCAAAAACAGAATATACTTTTTTAAGAACGTTAATTGAAAAAAACTTGATACCTGATGATGTCACCATCCAGGTGCTTACTCAATCCAGAGAACACATTATCAAGAAGACCTTTGAGGCCCTGCAGGGAGTAAAGAAAGCAATTGTTCACTTATATAACTCAACATCCTTTGCTCAAAGACAGCAGGTCTTTAAAAAGACACAGGATGAAATAGTTGAAATTGCTGTAACCGGAGCAAAGCTTTTAAATAAATACCGAGCCACCATGCCGGAGAGTGAAATTTCTTTTGAATATTCACCGGAAAGCTTCACCGGTACTGAAATGGAATTTGCATTGAGAATTTGTAATGAAGTGATAGATATCTGGAAGCCTACCCCTTCCAATAAAGTGATTATTAATCTGCCTGCTACGGTTTCTATGTCTATGCCCCACGTTTATGCCAGCCAGATTGAATATATGAACGACCATCTTCACAACAGAGATAATCTTATTATTTCTCTGCACCCTCATAATGACCGGGGCACCGCAGTAGCCGATGCCGAGCTTGGTATCCTTGCCGGCGGTGACCGGGTTGAAGGAACTTTGTTCGGAAATGGAGAACGTACCGGTAACGTAGACATTATCACAGTTGCCATGAATATGTACGCACATGGTGTAAATCCAAAATTAGATTTTTCTGATATGCCCGCAATCGTGGAAACCTACGAAAGATTTACCGATCTGGCGGTTCACCCGAGACAGCCTTATGGGGGACAATTGGTATTCGCTGCTTTCTCCGGATCTCACCAGGATGCCATCGCCAAAGGCATGGCCTACCATGAAGAAAACAATCTGAATCAGTGGACTATCCCGTACCTGCCAATTGATCCTCATGATGTGGGACGGAAATATGATGCAGATGTGATCCGTATCAACAGCCAATCTGGTAAAGGAGGCATTGCCTATATTCTGGAACAGAGCTACGGCTATGCTATCCCGCAGAAAATGCGTGAAGAAGTGGGCTACCTGGTAAAAGGAATTTCAGATAATGCCCACAAGGAGCTGACTCCTGAAGAAATTTATGAAATCTTTAAGAAGGAATATATTAATGTATTTGAACCAGTGGATATAACGGATGCTACTTTTAAAAAGGTTTCTACCTATAAAAGTGAGGGCGGAATGCTTGTTGACATCAGCGTAACTATAGACGGCAATGAATTTGAAGTATCTGCCTCCGGTAACGGCCGCCTTGATGCCGTAAGCAATGCTCTGAAAAAAACCCCTTATGCTTTTGACTATACCTTTGTTACCTACTCAGAACATGCCCTTGAAGCGGATTCAAACTCCAGAGCATGTGCTTACGTTGCTCTCACCGACAGCAGCGGTGAGCTTTACTGGGGTATCGGCATTCATGATGATATTATTCTTGCATCGATTAATGCCTTGGTTTCTGCCATTAACAGACAGAAAAAAATTCGTCCGCTGACAACGTAAACAAAAGGAGATTAACATGAATTATAAAATTGCACTTATTCCCGGAGATGGGATCGGCCCTGAGGTTGTGGCCGAAACTGTTAAAGTTTTGAATAAAATCAATGAAAAATATAGTCACCAATTTGAGTATAAAAAAGTTTTAGCCGGAGGCTGTGCCATTGATGAAACAGGCAGCTGCCTCCCTCAGGAAACAATTGATATTTGTAAAGCCAGTGACGCGGTACTTCTGGGTGCTGTGGGGGGATGGAAATGGGATACTCTGCCCGGGGATCAGAGACCGGAGCGGGCATTGCTGGGTCTGAGAAAAGAGCTTGGCCTATTTGCTAACCTGAGACCTGCCATCTTATTTGATGAGTTGGCCGATGCTTGTCCTCTGAAGCCGGAAATTGTCCAGGGAGGTCTTGATATTGTCGTTGTGAGAGAGCTTACAGGCGGCATTTATTTCGGGGAAAAAGGCTTTAAAGAAACTGATCTAGGGCCTGCTGCCTATGATGTAGAGCAATATGCGGAAGAAGAAGTACGAAGAATCGCCCTAGTAGCTTTTGATATGGCCATGAAAAGAAATAAGAAAGTTACCAGTGTGGATAAAGCCAATGTCCTGGAAAGCTCCAGACTGTGGAGAAGAGTTGTGGCTGAAGTATCAAAAGATTACCCGGAGGTTACCTTAGATAATCTTTATATCGACAATGCCACCATGCAGATGGTTAAGAACCCCAAGCAATTTGACGTTATTGTAACAAGTAATATTTTTGGAGATATTCTCTCTGATGAAGCCAGCATGATTACAGGTTCCATTGGAATGCTTCCGTCAGCCAGTTTAGCCAAAGGCAATTTTGGTATGTATGAGCCGGTACATGGCTCTGCTCCTGATATTGCCGGTCAGAATAAATCAAACCCAATGGCTGCTGTTTTATCTGCTGCCATGATGCTGAGATATACATTTGGCCTCTCAGATGAGGCGGATGCTATAGAAGCTGCCGTGAAAAAGGTCCTGGCAGGCGGCTACAGAACACCGGATATATACACAGAGGGCATGAAAGCCATCGGCACAGCAGAAGCCGGCGATCTGATTGCCAACGCCATCTAAACAGTTTCTGACCAGAAACTTAAAAAGGAGGTCCTTCATGGGTATTATTTATAAATTTCACAATGATCTGGATACGGATCAAATCATTGCTTCACAATATTTGCTGCTGCCTACAATTGATGAAATGAAGGTTCATGCATTTGAATCGCTGGATCCGGATTTTTCCAAAAATATTCATCCCGGTGATTTCATCGTGGGCGGTGAAAACTTCGGCTGCGGCTCTTCCAGGGAGCAGGCCCCCAGTGTTCTCAAGGCTCTTGGGGTTAAAGCAGTAGTAGCAAAATCCTTTGCCCGCATTTTTTACAGAAACGCTATTAATATAGGCCTTCCTGTGATTGTCTGCAAGGATTTATATGATCACGTCCTCAACGGAGATACCATGGAGCTGTTTCTCTCCGAAGGGATTGTTCAATCCGGAGGTAAAGAATATGTTTGTACAAAGCTGCCTCCTTATATGCAGGGGATCTTGGATAAGGGCGGTCTAATTGCCTCTTTAAATGAGAATGCAGCCAGCAGGTCTGCTGATTGCAGATACGGAGGTGGTGAATAAAATGGGAATGACCATAGCAGAAAAAATAATAGCCGCGGCTGCAGGTGCAGAAACCGTACAGCCCGGTGATATTCATACAGTTACCCTTGATCGTATGATGAGTAATGATGGAACCACACATTTGACAATTGATATGTATAACCGGCAGTTAACAAATCCTTCTATTGCAGATACGAAGAAGCTTGTATTCATTGTGGATCACAACGTTCCTGCTGATAATCCCAAGACTGCTGCTTCTCATAAAAAGATGCGTGACTTTGCAAAAGAGCATCAGATTGATTTCTGGGAAGGAAAAGGGGTCTGTCATCAGATAATGATGGAAAACTATGTGCGCCCGGGGGAATTAATTTTCGGGGCTGACAGCCATACCTGTACCTACGGAGCGCTGGGGGCATTTGGCACTGGCGTCGGCTGTACAGACTTCCTGTATGGAATGGTTACCGGAACCTCCTGGGTTCTTGTTCCCGAAACGGTAAAACTCAATTTAATGGGAAAGCTTCGGGAAGACGTTTATCCTCGTGACTTAATGCTGCACATTATTGGTAAAATCGGTGCGAATGGGGTGAACTATCAGGTGATGGAATTTACCGGTGACGGTGTCAAAACTCTTAGTGTAAATGATCGTATGGTTCTATGTAATCTGGCCGTTGAAGCAGGAGCAAAGTCAGCAATTTTTCAAGCAGATGAGATAGCTCTTAAGTGGCTTGCGGAACGTGGCCGTACGCCGAAACAGATATTTGAAAGTGATACAGATGCACACTATTTTAAAGAATATACCTTTAATCTGGATGAAATTAAGCCAATCGTTGCCAAGCCTGATTTTGTTGACGATGTGATTCCCGCAAGGGATGCCTGCGGTATTAAAATTGACGAAGCCTTTCTTGGTTCCTGTAACAACGGACGAATTGACGAAATGCGGGTTGCCGCAAGGCTTTTAAAAGGCCGCAAGGTGGCCGATACCGTACGGTTTCTTATTGTCCCTGCCAGCAATGAAGTATATATGCAGGCCCTGGAGGAGGGTCTGATTGAGATATTTATGGAAGCAGGCGCTATGGTCATGAATGCCAATTGCAGTGTATGCTGGGGAAGCTGTCAGGGCGTTATGGGAGCAAATGAGGTTCTTATCAGTACAGGAACGCGAAATTTCAAAGGCCGAGCCGGGCACCCTACTTCAAAGGTATACTTAGGGTCCGCAGCAACAGTAACAGCCTCTGCAATAAAAGGAAGCATTGCAACAGAAAATCAATTATAGTATCAAGGAGTATAAAATGGAGACTTTTAAAAGTAAAGTGTGGGTCTTAGGAGATGATATTGATACAGATATTATCATCCCTACAGACTATTTGGCACTCAAAACTATAGAAGATATGAAACAATATGCCTTCTCTCCTCTTCGCCCTGAGCTGTCTTCTCAGATAAAAAACGGGGATGTAATCGTTGCTGGTAAAAACTTTGGCTGCGGCTCTTCCAGGGAACAGGCTCCGGAGATCATAAAGGCGTTAAACGTGAAATGTGTCATAGCAAAGTCCTTTGCCCGTATTTTCTTCAGAAATGCCATCAATAACGGTCTTTTATTGATTGAAAACCCCGACATTTACGAGGATGTGACAGAAGGCGATGAAATAGAGGTATGCGTGAACCGCTGTATTAAATATAAGGGCAGAGAATACGCTATTGCGTCCTTGCCACAAAATCTGGTGGACATCATCAATGCGGGGGGGCTTGTACAGGCTATGCGCAGACGAAATGGCCTTGAGCCGCTGAGATAAGGAGGTACTTCGTGGGGCAGACATTTATAGAAAAATTAGTGGATCATAATATCAACGGCTATACCGGCAGTCCATCTGTCAAAGCCGGAGACATCGTCACCATTCACGTGGATCGGGTGATGATTCATGATATATTTATTCCTTTCGTTGCGGAAAAATTTGAAGAAATGGGTTTTTCTCAGCTATGGGATCCGGATAAGGTGGTTCTCATTTATGATCACCTGGTTCCTGCCAGCCAGCAGGATGATGTAAGACACTTTAAAATCGGTGATGCTTTTGCCCA
>DKLE01000105.1 GCA_002455605.1 Firmicutes bacterium UBA6648 | reverse complement strand
CTCATCCGGTACTATTTCTTTCTTTGTCTATTATAGTATCCGGTTGATTACACCCAGACTATTTATACTGTTTTCCTTTATTCTTTGCTGCGTTCTTTCTTATATATTGGGAACATCTTTCGGCGTTGCCGGCACTCTTGGAGTCATTTTAATGGTAATTGCCCACAGCGGCCACGTAAATGAAGGAATGATAGCAGGGGCTGTTATTTCCGGAATTTATTTCGGAGACAGAGGTTCACCGGTTTCCTCCAGTGCTATCTTAGTGGCAGCTATAACAAAAACAAATATTTATGACAATGTTAAACTAATGTTTAAAACAGCTGGTATTCCCCTTATCTCGGTGACTATTATATATGCAGCGCTGTCATTTTTTAACCCTCTTAAAGCAGTAGACACAAACGTTCTTCATACCCTCCAGACCGATTTCAATTTAACACTCTGGACCATTATTCCTGCACTTTTTATGCTGATACTGCCGCTCTTTCGGATTAACATCATCTGGGTTTTTATCACAAGTATATTAAGCGGGTTCTTCATCACACTGATCTTTCAAGGTACAACTGTCTATAAAACATTAGCCTTCTGTTTCCTTGGATACCAGGCAGAAGATCCGAATCTGGGTTTCATATTAAACGGCGGAGGTGCTGCCTCTATGTTTACAGTCTGTGGAGTCATATTGCTTTCCTCTGCTTATTCCGGGATATTTAAAGATACACATATGTTAGATATTATACAGGATAAGCTTTTGTTATTAATAGATAAGATCGGCAGGTTTGGTGCAATGCTTATCTCTTCTTTACTAATCATCTGTATTTTCTGCAACCAAACTATCGCATCCATGATGAGCCGTGATTTGCTGGCGCGTCCATACGAACTCACAGGAGGAAGCAATACCGAGCTTGCCATTGATATCGAAAACTCTTCTATTGTTCTTTGCGGCTTAATACCTTGGGCTATCTCATGCTCTGTACCGCTCCAGATGCTCGGTGCCGGTTATAATGCACTGCCCTTTGCTTTTTTGTTATATGTTATTCCTCTTTGCTATATATTTACTAAAAAAAAGTTTTTTGTAAATATAATATAGATAAAAGTGAATACTTTATTCTATAGAACTTATTACATTTACCGTACAAATAAATGATTGCGAAATTTTAAAAGATAGAGTATTATTTTATAGTTAATTAACTAGCTGATAGGTTGATAAGGAAAGGAGCGTATGGATGTATTTCTCCTGGAATACATCGTACAAATTGTTATGGGAAAAGATTACGATTTAATGAAAATTCCTGTCGTCGGTTATATTGAAACCGATTTCTACCGCATTTTAGAGACACTTTATGATGATTTCACCATTATAAGTAATACTGGTGTTATCGAGAGTGTTCTTCCAAATTTTGAAGCAGTATACGGAATTCCCATTCATGAAGCAATTGGCTCCACCATCATGCAAATGGAAGAAGCCAAAATATTTAATCCCTGTGTATCCTTGGTAGTACTTCGTACATTAAAACCTACCACTATGCTTCAACGCACTTTAAAAGGCACTTTTCTCATGTGCACCTCTATACCCATTCTCAATGACGACGGAACTTTATATAAAATAGTCAGTTACACTCGTGATACTGAAAAGTATGAGCATCTCTCAGAAGAATATGTAAACTTACAGCGTACGCTGAAAGCTTATGACATAGAACTCTCAAAACTCAGACAAAAACTAGAACGTGAATATCCGATTATCGGTTCAAGCCCGCAAATAACCAATGCCATTTATTTAGCAGAAAAATTTTCAAGCTTTGATGCTAATCTTTTAATTACCGGTGAGTCCGGTGTTGGAAAAAATTTATTTACCAATATGGTTCACCAAAACAGTAAGCGAAAAGATAAACCTTTAATTTCTATCAATTGCGGAGCCATTCCGGACAATCTACTGGAATCTGAATTCTTTGGCTACGAAGCCGGTGCCTTTACAGGAGCCAGCACCAGTGGAAAAGAAGGATTAATCCAACTTTCTGACGGAGGTACTTTATTTCTCGACGAAATCGGCGAGCTTCCCCTTCACATGCAGGTTAAACTGCTTAAAGTGATTCAGGAAAAAAAGATTACCCATGTGGGCGGAGTAAAAGAAATATCCATAGACTTCCGGCTGATTACTGCCACCAATAAGGACTTAAAGCAAATGGTCCGAGAAGGCAAATTCAGAGAAGATTTGTTCTATCGGCTTAATGTTCTTACCCTGGATATTCCTCCTCTTCGAGATCGAAAAAGTGATATTTTTACATTAGTGGATTATTTCTGTAAAAAATTTAATGAACAATACAATGTTACCCGTTCTTTTTCCAGCAAAGCTGTGGAATATTTAGAAAGCTATTCATGGCCGGGAAATATTAGGGAGTTGGAAAATACCATTGAGCGTGCGGTCCTTACATCAGACAACTTAGTGATAACCGAACAAGATCTTCCGTCTATTTTTCAGCCTGATGACATCAGTATTTCTGCTTTATCACAGGAAAAAACGCTTAAAGAGATTCTGGAAACCGTAGAAAAATCCGTATTATTAAATACTTATGAAAAATATAAAACGACTACAGGAGTTGCAAAGGCCCTTGGAATTAGTCAGCCGACTGCTTCCCTCAAGCTGGAAAAATATTTTGGAAGTCATAAAAATAAAATAATCAAAAAATAAAATAAAGAGCTGTTCATCAGCTCTTTATTTTATTTCAATTAAATGTTTAAGTGTAAAATTTAACTAGCTTTTTTATCTGCATATTCTTCACCGAACAGTAATAATTCTCTTTCCTGCGGTGTTACATGCTTATACTTGCTGTATGCGTATGCTGCACATATCAAACCTGCTATAAACCAAATGATTACCAGCATCCATTCGATTCCAATAAGCGGGCTTGGCCCAAGGGGTGTATACAGCCAGAAGAAGAATAACGCAACTAATACTCCCATGGCTCCGATAAATTTCGGATATGCTACCTTATAAGGTCTTACCATATCAGGTGCATTCTTTCTTAAGAAAATGAATGATAATACCACCATTCCATACATGATTACTACTCCAAAAGAGCTGGCGTTTACAAACCAAGATAAAGCAGATTTTCCCAGCAGACATGAGAAGGTTGATAATATTCCGCATAACAGAACCGCATTTGACGGTGTTCCGTATTTAGGATGAATTTTTCCTAAAAATGCAGGAAGCATTTTAGCGTTTGCCAGCGAATAAATAACTCTTGCTCCTCCATAAAGGAATCCGTTCCAGCTGGTTAAAATTCCGCAGATAGCGCCTACGATACAGATTTTTCCGAAAAGAGGGCTTCCAAAAGCGTACGCCATAGCATCTGCTACAGGGATTGTTCCATTAACACGTATCTCTACCGGAGCTGACATACAGGTTGAGAAAATCATCAGCATATACCAAAGAGCTGCCGCACAAATGGATAAAATCAATAATTTCGGAATTTTCTTTAACGGTACATTCATTTCCCCTGCCGATTGTGGTATAACGTCAAATCCAACAAACATAGCAGGAACCATAAGAAGTACGGATGCAAAACCTTCTACGTTTGTAAACAGCGGCTTTGTATATTCAACGTGACCCTTTGTTACGCCTCCGAATACAAATAAAGCGCCGACTAAAATTAATCCGAGTGTTGCAATTGTCTGAAAAATGGCTGCTTGTTTTGCGCC
The DNA here is from genome assembly GCA_002455605.1 of Firmicutes bacterium UBA6648. Classification (GTDB taxonomy): domain Bacteria; phylum Bacillota; class Clostridia; order Peptostreptococcales; family Anaerovoracaceae; genus Aminipila. The sequence continues at coordinate 550 of DKLE01000105.1, read as the reverse complement.
CCTAAGATTAACAACAGTAATTATTATAGAAGCAATTACAGCCACTGCTGCCCATGAAATATATACATCATAACCTTGAATAGTCCATAAATACCCGATCTTCTTTATTGGTATGACATAATCTATAGCGGTAGCAAATGCAGGACCTTCCCACGCTGCCACACCTAAATAAGCAAATGCTGTTGCCAATCCTGCAATAACTGACGGCCAATATCCCATTGCTTTGTAGCTGAATACAACACTTCCTCCTGTGCAAGGGATAGCAGGGGTTAATTCTGCATATGCCATCCCAACAAATACACAAAGTATTGCACCAACTACGTAAGCGGATATTGCACCAAGCATACCTGCGTTGGCAGCCCATTGCCCAGACAGCATTATCCATCCCCAGCCAATCATCGTTCCAAATGCTAATGCTAAAACGTCTTTTGTAGAAAAAGCTTTTACTAATTTTTGATTTTCAACACTCATACACATTCAATCCTTTCTTTACTACGAGCTTTGCTTAATTCCCGCAATGGCCTTAGCAAGCTCTTTCTTGGCATTAATG
>DKLE01000128.1:27581-31746 GCA_002455605.1 Firmicutes bacterium UBA6648 | reverse complement strand
TTTCCGTCTTCAACTGTTTTCAGAAAATACTTATGTAGCTACGACTCCGTGTGTAAGGTATAATCATAGCCCTGAAGAGGAATGTCGTAATCTAAAGAGATCAAGCCTTTTTTTTCTAAGCTCTTCAGTATAGTGCCTATTTCTTTAACGGTTTCCATGCTGTCCCTTAAATCTCTGAGATATACAGGAGCCAAGCCCCGAAAGCCAATATGGTCATTTTCACTGCTGCTCATCACAAATTCACTAATAGGCAAATACTTGAATTCTTTTAATTCCAATAAGAATTCAAGCTCCTTTTTATTCAGAGTAATAGTTTCCTGTTCTTTAGGATTGCTATGCCCTTGTCCTCCGCAGCAGCAGCCTCCTTTACAATGGTGCTCATGTTTATGAGAATGTTCATGTCCTTGAACCTCATTCTTTTCTGTGTGATTCATCCGATTTCTCCTTCATTCTTCCTGTAGATTATAGTATATATATTATTGACAATAAAATTTAACTTATTTCAGAATAATACACCATTAAGTTATCCTTGGCTAACCCGATTAATATATTATCATTTTTACACAGCTCATGTCAATTCTTTATTTAATAAAAAGCGTCCTCAATTGTATTTTATATACAACAAGGACACCTGAAAAGTCTCTTCTTTGATTAGCAAATACCTTTACTATAGAAAATTTATGCTTTTTTATAGACAAACCAATAAGCAATTCCCACAAAAACGCCACCGCCTACTATATTGCCAAGGGTTACAGGCACTAGATTATTTACAAAAAAGCTGCTCCATGTAAGATAATTTAATGCTTCCGCAGAAACGTGGGACAATTCAACAAAATGCTCATTGGCTTTTGCTAAAATTCCTGCAGGTATGTAATACATATTAGCCACACTATGTTCAAAGCCTGATGTGATAAACAGCCATATAGGGAAAAATATACCGAATATCTTTCCTGACATGGTATCTGCTCCATAAGACAGCCATACTGCCAGACAAACAAGCCAATTGCACATGATACCTAAGTAAAATGCTTGAATAAAGCTTAATCCCGTTTTGTACGCAGCGATTTTTATAGTAACTGCCCCCAAAACATCTGCCCCACTGGTGAAAAGTCCGGATTGATACATCATATAAGCAATAAATATTGATCCGATAAGATTTCCTATATATACAATTACCCAATTGCGGAGCATTGTATATACCTTAACCTTTTTATCACATACTGCTGCCAAAATTAACGTATTACCCGTAAATAATTCGCCGCCGCACAGAACCACTAACATGAGTCCTGTTCCGAATACAGCACCGGCTAATGCTTTTCCCAATCCATATGTAGCCGGTTCATAAAATAAATTGAAAGCTGCCATATTGGAGCCCTCTGCTGCAAAAGCAATAAATGCTCCTGCCATAATACTTAAGAATAATAGCTTAAAAAATCTTCCACCTGATTTATCGATACCAGTGTTTATGGTATAATCAAGTATTTCGGCGGGTTTTAACGGTTTCATAATTTCCTCCATTTGTAATATACAGTATACAAAAGTTAAAACCAATAAAAATCCCGACATGCCGTCAGGTCATAATTCACACCCTATCGTAGATAGGGGGGTATCCTGCTTCCGCTTCTGTCTTCCACTGCTAAGGAGGCCTGACATAGGCTGCAAAGACTCGGATTCCCAAGGTCACAGTGTAGGTTGAATTAAAAACCTTAACGTACATTTCAGGATTTCTTGCATTTATATTATATGATTATTATACTATTTCATTCAGATTTTGCAATAGGTATAGCTTAGTATGTTTTGGAAAAAACCAAAAAATTTATTCTTCTAAATAACCATTGCAGACAGAATCTAGTGAATAAGAAAATTCTTCCAGATGTCCGCTGTTTTTCCATTGCTCATAATTTTCAGGATTGTCGTATACCGGCTGCATATGCTTCTGCCATAGCTGCTTGATGTATATCAGCTCATCATATGCCGCATAGTTTGGATTATTATTGTAATCAGCCTCAATTTGTTCAATCTCATCCATATAAGGCTCAAAAGCTTCTAAACTATACAACTGTGGCTCATCGAACCACTGCATTTGATAGGTATCATCATACAGCATACTCAGATATTCAGTGATCAGACTTTCACTTCCCAGGGGACTACTGTTTATTTGCTTAATAATCTCCGGTTTCAGTACGGGTTCCTCAGGAAAAGCGTAATCATTATAATAATCCTCGTAAACGGTACCGCTTTCTTCATAGCTGTAATTGTTCGTATTGGTATCCACACAAGCGGATATAAAAGCCACGAGAAGTGCTAAGACCAGTCCTGCAATTTTCATTGTATTCTTTTTTTCGTCCGGCGTACCATCGGAAAATCTCTTAGCGGCATGCTGAGCATTTTTTTGCACCGATTCTTTGAACCGGATTAAATCTTTCATTCCGAAATACTCCGGATCCTGGTCATTATCTCCCGCATAAGCTGCTGTTTCATCGCCGGATGGTCTGCTCCTGCCGGTATCGGCTGCGCTTGATTTCATTCGCGGATCATTTTCATTGACATAGCTGTTATATAGGTCTTTTACGGAATCGCCTTTACTCTTTATTGTATTTTTCAGGCTTTTCTCAGCTGTTATGTATTTTTTTGAACTGATATCCTGCCTATATTTTTCTTTTTGAGAAGAAGGTTTAGTGATCATGTTCATCAGTTTATCCCGAATAGAAAGGCTGTCATAAATCTCACAGGCATAATGACTATACTCCCTTTTTACGGGTCTGTTACAATGAATACAGAATATAACATTATCTCTTACTTCTTTTCCGCAATGAACACAACGCATAACGATTTCTCCCTCAATATGCACAATAAACAGCATAGCCATCTAAACAGCAATTTAGATGGCTTTTAAACATTTCTTAGACTACCGCAAGGAGTAATCCTTGTATTAATATATTATATGTTGCCGCTGACGATCCGTCAACTACATTAGCTCTTTTAAAAGAATCTGTTAAATTTATTCATATTCTTCTAAATCAAGAGAGCAATTGTGGTGAACCTTCTGAACGTCATCATTATCTTCTAATATGTCAATCATCTTCTTAAGCTTTTTGATATCGTGTTCATCGGCAGGTGCGGATTCCATTGAAGGAACATATTCAATATCGGATTCCAGCAATTCATATCCAGCAGCCGTTAACGCACTGTGTACATCTGTATAAACCGCTGGTTCGGTTCTGATTTCAAATGCATCATCGTGAACAATCATATCTTCTGCCCCTGCTTCCAGTGCCGCTTCCATAATGGTATCTTCATCCAGATCATCTGTTTTTTCAATGATGATAACACCTTTTCTTGAAAACATATATGATACACATCCCGGTGCTCCAAGATTTCCTCCATATTTATCAAAAGTGGATCGAACAGCAGCCGTAGTTCTGTTCTTATTATCCGTTAATGCTTCAACTATAACAGCCACTCCGCCAATGCCATAGCCTTCAAAGTTCAATTCTTCATAAGTTTCTCCGTCCAGCTCGCCGGTTCCTTTTTTTATGGCTCTGTTAATATTATCATTGGGCAGGTTAATGGACTTGGCTTTTTCAATGGCCACTTTAAGTGATGCATTGTATTCTGGATCTCCACCGTTTTTTGCAGCTACTGTAATTGCTCTGGCATATTTGGTAAATATGGCAGCTCTTTTGGAGTCCTGTGCTGCTTTACGTCCTGCGATTGTACCGTGTCTTCCCATGGAGACACCTCCTAACTTCTTTAAATTTCAACTCAAATATTATACTACTTCTTCTGTGGAATTGCAATCTGGCTTTTCCATGTTTTTATATGCAGTCGCCATCATCAGCTTAATTCTGTTCAGCTGGTTTACGTCACTGGCTCCCGGATCATAATCAACGGCTACAATATTGGCATATTTATTATATTTTCTTAATCCTTTCATCATGCCCTTTCCGGTGACATGATTCGGCAAACATCCGAAAGGCTGTAAACATATGATATTATTTACGCCGCTGTCTAAGAGCTCTATCATTTCCCCTGTAAGAAGCCAGCCTTCTCCACACTGATTGCCCAAAGAAATCAGTCCTTGCGCCTTCTCTGCGATTTCTTTAATGTGATGGGGACCGGAAAAACGTTTGCTTTCATTTAGTGCATGTCTTGCAGGTTCCCT
>DKLE01000128.1:23013-27556 GCA_002455605.1 Firmicutes bacterium UBA6648 | reverse complement strand
TCAGCTTAATCGCCATCTTATTTATAATCATGGTGCTGCATTTACCGGATAAATGCTTGAAATTAAACTCTTTACTGTGCATTCCATATAAGAAGAAATCAATTAAGTCAAGAACTACAGCTTCTCCGCCTTCATTTTCAATGATACTTACGATGTCATTGTTAGCCGTAGGATGATATTTAACCAAAATCTCTCCCACCACACCAACCTTTGGCTTATGAATTTCTTTCAACGGTAAATTGTCAAAATCATTGACTAATTGCTTGATTAAATGCCTAAAGGAGACCATGCTGCCGTTTCTGATATTTTTTATAATAATTTGGGACCATTTATCATAAAGCTCATCCGCCGAACCGGGTACTTCTTCATAAGGCCGTGTAGCATATAGGGTACGCATTAGGGTATCGCCATATACAGCTCCCAATAAAACCCTTTTTATCATCGGTATGGTTAATTTAAATCCGCTGTTTTTTTCCAGTCCTACCAAATTAAAAGAGATAACCGGTACCTGCTCCATCTTTAAATCAATTAATGCTTTTCGCAGCATAGCTACATAGTTGCTGGCTCTGCATCCTCCTCCTGTCTGAGACATAAATACTGCGGTCCGATTTAAATCGTATTTGCCTGATTTCAGCTCGGAGATTATTTGTCCCAATGTTACAATAGTCGGATAGCAGGCATCGTTATTAATATACCTTAAACCTTCATCCACCGCATTCTTATCCACGGAAGGAAGCAACTGAACAAGGTAACCGCATTTCTCCAAAGCCGGTGCTATAAACTGAAAATGTATCGGCGACATCTGAGGAATTAATATGGTGTAATTTTTACGCATTTCTTTTGTAAAAATTTTTCGGACAAATTTACTGTCAGCATCTGTATGCTTAATATTGTTCTTTTCTCTTTCTTCAATAGCCGCTTTCAATGAACGAATTCGGATTTTAGCCGCACCTAAATTAGTTCCTTCATCAATTTTTAAAACAGTATACATATTATTACTGTTTTTCATGATTTCTTCTACCTGATCCGTCGTCACAGCATCCAGTCCGCATCCGAAAGAATTTAGCTGTACCAGTTCCATATCGTCATCATTACCTGCAACTAAAGCAGCCTTATACAATCGGGAATGATACATCCATTGATCCAAAACTCGAAGAGGCCTGTTCAGCTTAGCTAAATGTGCGATAGAATCTTCTGTTAAAACCACCATGTCAAAAGACGTTATTAATTTATCGATTCCATGATTGATTTCCGGATCTAAATGGTAAGGCCTTCCGGATAAAACAATGCATTTCTTTTTATTTTTCTTGGCAAATCTGATAGCATTGGCTCCTTGTTTTTTTACGTCGTCCTTAAATCTTTTATTTTCAATCCGCCCCTTTTTTACGGCTCTGACAACTTCCGTATAGGTAATGCCTAAATGCTTTAACAGCGTATGCATCTCTCTTATCAATCCCTGATCACTGTCATAGGGCAAGAATGGATGAGTAAACGTGACATCGTTTTCTTCAAAGATCTCGTCCATGTTATTGCTTATTACTTCAGGATATGTAGCAACAATCGGACAATTATAATGGTTTGGAGCCGTTTCATCCTCCTTCATTTCATAATTTATAGAAGGATAGAATATCCATTTAACCCCTTGCTCTACCAACCATTTGATATGCCCATGTACCATCTTTGCAGGATAACACGCCGTATCCGAAGAAATCGTTTCCATTCCGTGCTCATACATAGCTTTTGAGGAAGACGGAGAAAGGACTACACTAAAACCCAGACTGGTGAAGAAAGTAAACCAAAACGGATAATTTTCATACATGTTCAGTACTCTTGGGATGCCTACCACTCCGCGTTTTGCATAAATGTCTGCAATAGGCTGATAAGAAAAAAGTCTTTTATATTTATATTCATACATGTTAGGAAGTTCATCCGCTTCCTTCTCTTTACCTGCACCTCTATCGCATCGGTTTCCAGTAATAAATCGAGCACCACTGTTAAATTTGTTTATTGTGAGCAAGCAGCGGTTTTCACAACCATTACATCTGGTATGAGAGTTTCTCACCGTAAAGAGTTCCATGTCCTCCGGCTTTATGATAGAAGATTCGGTACCTTTTACATAATCCTCCTTGGCAATAAGTGCTGCCCCATAGGCTCCCATAATACCGGAAATATCCGGTCGTACTACATTTTTATCCAGAATCAATTCGATGCTTCGCAGAATAGCGTCATTGAGGAAGGTTCCTCCCTGAACTACAATCTTCTCTCCTGCCTCATCTGTATTTCTAAGCTTTATAACCTTATAAAGGGCATTTTTGATAACTGAATAAGAAAGTCCTGCAGAAATATCACCTATGGTTGCTCCTTCTTTTTGAGACTGTTTTACTTTTGAATTCATAAAGACAGTGCATCGAGTTCCCAGATCTACCGGTGATTTGGCAAAAAGGGCTTCCTTTGCAAAGTCCTGCACTCTCATATTGACGGATTTGGCATAGGTTTCTATGAATGAACCGCAGCCGGAAGAGCACGCTTCGTTGAGCATGATGTTATAGATGGCACCATCTCTGATCTTCATGCATTTCATGTCCTGACCGCCGATGTCCAAAATAAATTCTACACCGGGTAAAAACGCTTCTGCGGCCTTATAATGGGCAATGGTTTCAATTTCTCCCAGATCCACTTTAAAGGCAGCTCGAATCAGCCCTTCGCCATAACCGGTGGCCGTGGCATTTGATATAGTCATATCATCCGGTAACAGGCTGTAAAGCTCTTTAAGCATAGCCATGGTGGCTTCAAGGGGCTTGCCTTCATTATTTCTATAATAGGAATATAACAAGTTATTTTCACTGTCTATTAACGCCGCTTTAGTGGTGGTTGAACCGGCATCTATGCCTAAGAAGATTTCTCCCCTTGCTTTTTTTATATCTTTACGTTTTATTTTATCTTTATCGTGTCGTTGTTTAAACTCCGTATAATCATTAATATCCTTAAAAAGCGGATTGGTATGCTTTGTTTCTGATAACAAAGAAGGGTCCGCATTTTTTAAGATTTGGAAGACTTCATCGATACTTTTCATCTCATACTTTTTAGAGATAAGGGCTGCCCCTATGGCTACGAAGTATTGTGAATCCTCAGGAAAAATTACATTCTCAGGCTGTAGCCGCAAAGTTTCTATAAATCGGGTTCGAAGCTCCGACAAAAAAGAAAGAGGTCCGCCTAAAAATGCTACATTGCCTTTAATCGTTCTTCCACAGGCCAGTCCACTAATAGTCTGATTAACTACCGCTTGAAAAATCGACGCAGCGAGATCAGAAATGCTGGCGCCTTCATTGATCAATGGCTGGATGTCCGTTTTGGCAAAAACACCGCATCTTGCAGCAATAGGATAGATCAATGTATGATCTTTGGCAGCTTCATTAAGCCCGGTTGCATCGGTATTAAGCAGCACCGCCATTTGATCGATAAAAGCTCCTGTGCCCCCTGCGCAGGTCCCGTTCATCCGCTGTTCAACAGTAACCCCATAAAAAGTTATCTTTGCATCCTCGCCGCCCAGTTCAATAGCAACATCTGTTTCAGGAATAATTGTTTCCACAGCGTTACTGCATGCTACAACCTCCTGTTCAAAAGGAATATTCAAAAGTTGAGACAGTGCTAATCCTCCCGACCCGGTAATAGTCATATGTACTTTTTCTTCGTTATACGCAGAATGAAGCTCTTCTATTAAATTGAATACCTTTTCAAAGACATTTGACATATGTCGTTCATATCTCTTAAACAGTATATTATTTTCTTCATCCATAAGCACAACTTTGACTGTCGTTGAGCCAACATCAATACCTAATCTCATACAAACAATGTCCTCCAAGGTGTTTGATTTTATTTATATTAATGGTGTATTATATCATATCTATAATAGAATAAAAACAAACAATTTTTATCAAATGTTAGATTATTTTTCATAAACTATTTCATATTTTATATCCATATCTTTTCTGTCCGTTGAATCCATCTCCACTAAATCATAAATCAGCGGATCTTTTATCAAATGTTTCCATACGGTATAAGTTGCTTCCATAAATTCGTCTGTAAGTTTCATTTTTTCCCCAATTAACGGACAAGAATAAGGAAGTTCAGCAGTAGACAAAATCATCTGTAGTTTACCGGTATCAGAAAAATGAGGAGTCAGTGGAAAAAACCTGCACTGTAAAGGCCGAAATTCTCTTGGACAGATGGGAGGTGTCTTGCATCGGACAAAATATATTTTACCAAACCATGAGTCTGGGAAATCATAATCTTCCGCATATTCAATGCTCCATTTCAACCAGTCTTCCTTCATTGTAAACAACTTTTCTTCCCCCGGAAGCAAATATATTCCCAAGTCAAAGTCCAGACCATCTTCATCCCTACTGTCCCCGCCGCAATTGCAGCAGGCAGCATTACAAAGCTTTCCGCAATCTTCTTTAATCGGCGATACCCTGTCGAGCAACCGATATATGGCTTTATATGTTTTTTTCTTAATGCTGCTTTTCATTCTTTCTTATCCTAA
>DKLE01000128.1:0-22940 GCA_002455605.1 Firmicutes bacterium UBA6648 | reverse complement strand
ATCCTAACGATTCAATTTCATTTCCTAATGATTCAATTTCTTTTTTATATAATTTTCTTACGAAAATTACTGAATAGACTGTACCTAATATTTCTGCTAAAGGCCATGCCCACCATACCAGCGACAAACCCCCTATTTTTAATAATACCCATACCAGCGGAACTATACCAATTAATTGTCGGATTAATGCCTGCCACATACTGAGCATTCCATGCCCTGTTGCTTGGAATATGGTAGAGGTCAAAATACCAAAAGAAGCCGGAATAAAGCATAGACAAATGATGCGCAGTGCTGGCACACCTATTTCAAGCATACGCTCAGAAGCACTGAACAAACCTAATAGCTGAGTCGGGAAAGCTAAAAATATAAGGGTTCCAATAGCCATTATAACAACTGCTATCATAATTCCTACGCGATAAGCCTTCATCAGTCTCTCCTTATTACGTGCACCGTAATTATACCCCATAATCGGCATTGCTCCCTGATTTAATCCAAATACGGGCATAAAAATAAAGGATTGCAGTCTAAAATAACTTCCCAATACAGCAATCGCTGTCTCAGAGAATGCCAATATTCCATTTATACAAAAAAGCATAATTGAACCAATGGATTGCATCAGCATCGCAGGAAAACCTACATTATATATGTCCTTTACAATCTCCCAATTTAATTTAAATCCTTTTATTTTCACATTAACTAAATGTTTACGCCCAAATAACAGCATCAATCCAAAGCACATGGATACGAACTGTCCGAATACAGTAGCAACGGCAGCACCAACCACACCCATTTCAGGGAAAATTCCAATACCAAATATCAAAAGAGGATCAAATATGATATTAACTATTGCTCCGGATAAGCTGCAAATCATCGGCAGCAGCATATTCCCTGTAGCCTGCAGCACTTTTTCTGTATTTACCTGTATAAAAACAAATAAAGAAAAAACAGTGGTAATCAAAAGGTATAAAGCCCCGTTTTCTACAATATATAAAGAATCCGAATAGGCTGACATATATACCTTAGAGAATAATAGCCCAAATAATGCAAAAACTGCCCAATTGATAAAGGAAATTCGAAAACCGTGGCTGGCGGCTAAGTCTGCCTCGTCATATCTTTTAGCGCCCAATCTTCTTGCGATGAGAGAGTTAACCCCTACCCCGGTTCCTACTGCCACTGAAATCAGCAGCATTTGAATGGGAAATATAAGTGTAACTGCCGTCAGTGCGGATTCACTTATCATTGCTACAAAAATACTATCTACTACATTATATAAAGCCTGTATCAGCATTGAAAGCATTGCAGGCCAAGACATCGTCAGCATCAATCTTCCTATTGGCATCGTGCCCATTTTATTTTCTTGTGTCATAAATTCACTCCCATCTTTTCTACAGTAAAAACAATATTTATAGGGAACGATTTAAAATCGTTCCCTATTTCTTCTTAAAAATATAGCATTTGGTTCAAGTCCCTAATACACAGTAAATGAGTCATATTAACCTTTAGCTTAAACATTATATCATTTTTTGATATTCTGTCAACTTTTTGAGCAACTATAATACCTATAATTTTCCAAAATAAGGCGGAGCGAGGACTAGAAACGGTGAGGGCCTGTTTGTTTGGTATAGAAAATAAAAACACTATATAACATACCATTCCTTGTTAATTTTTAAATTAACAAGGAGCATTTATTATATAGTGTCCACTCACATAATTATTAGTGTTGCTTTTATCTTAAAGCATGTTTGGGCAAGTCTATAAGCCGGGTTCTGTATTAGACAATCATCTATCTAGGCGTACCATTACTGATACGCTCAAGCGACCTACCTACCGGGCAGCGACGGGCCGCCGCTTTTTATGCCCTATTTGGTCTTGCTCCGAGTGGGGTTTACACGGCCGTTATGTCTCCACAACGCCGGTGAGCTCTTACCTCACCATTTCAACCTTACCACAGCCTAACTGTTTCGGCGGAATGTTTCTGTTGCACTTTCCCTATAGTTACCTACGCCAGACGTTATCTGGCACTCTCACCCTATGGAGCCCGGACTTTCCTCGTGCAGATGCACGCGACTGTCTGGCTTACCCAAAACATGCTCTAGTATTATATCACAGGACTAAAAAAAGTCAAATGGATTTATATTTACTTTAGACTCAAAAATTTTAACTTTGTTCCCAAAAGCTTGTGTCAGCTGCTTTGCCATATTCGGCACAAATATTTTTTCTGTTCCGTAGTGACCTGCATCGATGACGTTGATCCCCATTTCTTTTGCTTTAATCCCATCATGGTATTTGACGTCACCTGTAACAAAGAGCTGACAGCCATTTGCTGCAGCGATTTCAAGCATACCGATTCCGGCTCCCGTACATAAACCGATCTTATTTATTTCAGCTTCCGGATTGCCGATTAGACGAATTTCGCTGGATTTTAAATCAACTTGCCTTTGCATATCTTCTATGAATGCTCTGATGGATTTTTTTTCAGAAAGCTCACCGGACACACCAATATATTCCATACCGAAACGATTCAAGTCAATGACCTTTTTTAATTTTAACAATTCAGCTAAATAAAAATTGTTACCTGTTTCAGCCTTATCAAAATTGGTGTGAGCCGAAAAAACAGAAATTCCTTTTCTTATAAGATTAACGACATTGTTTCCTATAAAGTTATTACCGTGAATCTGCTTGACGGAGGAGAAAAAGAGTGGATGATGTGTAACAATAAAATCTACGCCTAGAGCTTGTGCCTCAGTCACTGTTTTCGTAGTTATTTCAAGGGTTATCAGAATTTTGTTTATTTCTGCAGCCCCTAAGTCGATCTGCATACCGCAGTTATCCCACGGCTCCGCCAATTCACTGGGAGCTATTTTTTCCAATGTATTCATTAGCTCCAATTTAGAAATAGTCATTTACTGTTCACCTCTTTCTCCGTATTTACTGATTAAATTCTTCAAATATAAAATACGAGATTCCGTTTGCTCTCTTTTTTCTTCATCAAGGAATACTGCTTTTTTGATATTTTCTAAAATATCTAATTCAATTTTTAGCTTTTTTTCTGCAAATTCAACCGCTAAAGCTCCATTACTTATAAGTATTGATTCTGGAATTTCATACTCTATGTCTTCCGATTGTTTTTTTTGTTCCCAATCTTCATCCATGGGTAATTTTATCAGTCCACAATCCCAGGCTACCGGTTCTGCATGGATTACCTCGCAAATAAACTTGCCTTCTCTTACCAGCTTTTCTTCTTTTATCTGAAAGCCGTTTTGCAGCAGCCACCATCTGAGTTTTCCCTGACCGTTTCTCGGCTGCAAAATAAAACTTTTTATGCTTTTTGTCTTGATCCGATCGGCACTTAGTATTTCAGTCATGAGAATGCCTCCCATGCCAGCCATGACTACCACGTCTACTTCACCATTTTCTAACACCTGAATACCGTTGCCCAGTCTGAAATCAAAGCTTTGATTCAAAATATCTTGGCTGAAATTCTGCAAATTTACATTATCAATGGATTTTTGAAGGGAGCCCTTACTGATGTCTGCTAAGATTACTTTAGGGCTTTTTTTGCTTTCCCATAAAAAAATAGGCAAAAAACCGTGGTCGGTACCAATATCGGCCACGGTTTGTCCATTTTTTATCAGGTCGGCAATCGTTTGTAATCTGTCTGATAATTTAATCATCCTATTACCTCACTGCCTTTTCGTTTTATCTATTCTAAATAATCCTTTAATTTTTTACTTCTGGAAGGATGTCTCAGCTTGCGTAGTGCTTTTGCTTCAATTTGTCTGATTCGCTCTCTGGTAACATCAAATCTTTTACCAACTTCCTCAAGTGTTCTTGCTCGTCCGTCCTCAAGACCAAAACGCAGTTTTAATACCTTCTGTTCTCTTTCCGTTAAAGTATCCAATACTTCGACAAGCTGCTCCTTCAGCATGGAGAAAGCTGCCGCTTCCGCAGGTGCCGGAACATCTTCATCCGGAATAAAATCTCCCAGGTGGCTGTCTTCCTCTTCTCCAATTGGAGTCTCAAGAGATACAGGCTCCTGAGCAATTTTTAAAATTTCTCGGACCTTTTCCTCGGAAATATCCATTTCCTTTGCAATCTCTTCCGGAGAAGGCTCTCTTCCATATTCCTGAAGAAGCTGTCTGGATATTCGAATTAATTTATTAATGGTTTCTACCATATGAACAGGAATACGAATTGTTCTTGCCTGATCAGCAATGGAGCGGGTAATAGCCTGTCTAATCCACCAAGTAGCATAAGTACTGAACTTATACCCCTTTCTCCAATCAAATTTATCCACGGCTTTGATAAGTCCCAGGTTTCCTTCCTGAATCAGATCAAGAAACAGCATGCCTCTTCCCACATAACGCTTTGCGATGCTGACAACTAACCTCAAGTTAGCCTCACAAAGTCTCTTTTTGGCTTCTTCGTCCCCTTGCTCCATTTTCTTAGCCAGTTCAATTTCCTCATCTGCTGAAAGCAGAGGCACTTTACCAATTTCCTTTAAATACATCCTAACCGGATCGTCTACTGCAATACCTTTAGGCAGAGTTGCTTCTAAATCAATTTCATTAGAATCTTCTGATACGGCAATAATATCCACATCTTCATTTTCATCCTGTTCGATAGAAAGAAGCTCAAATTCATCCGGATCAACCTCTGATACAATCTCTATCCCCATAGCTGTCAATGAATCATAGATTTCATCCATTTGATCCTTATTTAAATCCACACCTTCCAAATAATCCGCGACTTCTCTGAAAGATATTGATCCTTTAGCTTTTGCTTTTTCTGCGAGGTCTTGAACATAGTCCTTTTTTTCCATAGCATTTCCTTCCTCAAAGCTCATTTATTTACCCCTTTCCATTTTCTTTCTTTGCAAATCCATTAGTTCTTCTGTTAATACTTTTATCATTTCCTGATTCTCTTCTTCATCTGCCATAGAAAGCCTCATCAATAGTGAGTTTTCTTTTTCTGTCAAATTCTCTACTTCAATTTTATTTAAGCTTTCCTGCAATATTTGTTCTTCTTTATCTGCCAGCTGTACATTATCGATAATATCCGATAATACTATCATTTCATCCGGCTCTAAAGAATCCTGCAACTTCATAATGTCCAGTTCACTTTCCTCTTTATAAAACGAGCTTATTACTGAAAAAAGCTTTTTACCATAATTAGATTTAAAAGCATTTTCATTTTTTATAATTATTTTATAGTATTTATAATCAGTAATTATCAGTTTAATGAGATTCTTCTCAACCGGTAATATGGAAGAATTGATATCCAGTGTCGGTTTTTCTTCCCTATTGTCCAAATAATTGTGATTAATCTGTTCTTCTTGAGTATTATTGCCATTAATTTCTAGTCTTATTGCATTTTCTGAAATTTTAATCTCATTAGCAAGCTTTTTGATATGTATATCTGCTTCAATAGGGCTTAACTGCCTTAAAACAATCGCTGCTTCTTCTAAAAATTCAATGCTTTCTTCATAAGAATTCAAATTATATTTTTTACGAAGAACTGAAATTTTATAATCCACAAATCCCAAAGCTTGACTTACCAATTTTTTAAATGCATCTTTTCCGTGCTTTTTTACAAATTCGTCAGGATCTTTTCCGTCGGTAACATGCAATACCTTTGGCTTACACCCCTCCTTAAATAATATATCAATACCTCTCAGGGCTGCTGCCTGGCCTGCACTGTCCGCATCATAAGACAATACAATATTTTTTGTATATCGCCTAAGCATTTTTGCCTGGTTTTCTGTCAAAGCAGTTCCCAAGGATGCACCAACATTTCGAATTCCGCTCTGGTACAGGGAAATAACATCCATATAACCTTCCACAAGAATTGCACAGTTCTCTTTACTTATATCCTGTCTGCTGAGATTTAAACCATATAAATTATTTTTTTTCATAAAGACCGGGCTTTCAGGAGAATTTAAATATTTGGGCATTGCATCATCGATGGCCCTTCCTCCGAATCCGATCACTTTGCCTCGGGTATTGATAATAGGAAACATCACTCGATTCCTGAATTTATCGTAATATTTTCCCTTAGATTCCGAGACCAGCCCCAGTTCTTTCAATATTTTAACGTCAATTTCCTTAGCCATAAAATATTTATACAGGCTGTCCCATTCTCCGTCGGCATACCCTATTCCAAATTTTTTCAACGTAGTGGGATCAATACCTCTTTTCAGCATGTATGTTAATCCCGGATTTTTCGTTTGGCAAAAGGCCTTAAAAAAAAATGTGGCGGCCTCCCTGTTTATTTGATAGTATAATTCTTTTCTGCTATCCTTCTGATAGTTACTTACATATTCCACTCCGTATTCCTTGGCCAGTTTCTCAACTGTACCGGGAAAGTCCAGATTGTAATATTTTCTAACAAATTCAAAAACATCTCCAGTAGCTCCGCACCCAAAACAGGTAAAAATCTGTTTTGTTTCTGAAACAACAAAAGAAGGCGTCTTTTCATTGTGGAACGGACAAACACCTTTGTAATTGCTCCCCATTCTCTTTAATGGAACAACTTGTCCGATAACATCAACTATATTACACCTGCTTTTAATCTCTTCTGTTACATTATCATTAAAAGAACCACTCAAATCTATCACCGTTTATTAAATATATTGCATAATTATATATACGACATATCTAAGCAAATCCTTTTTTTATTTTTTATTTTTTTTCTATATTTTTTATTAATTATTTCCACCCTTTCGGAATAAATAATTCGTTGTATAGGTTCAAGGCATATCTGTCGGTCATTCCTGCCACATGATCCTTAACGATTTCGGCAACTCCGTATTCTTCGATCATTTCCTGTCTTTCCTCCGGCAAAGACTCCGGATGATCCAAGTAATAATCATATAAAGAGCTGATAATGGTCTCTACCCGATGCAAATCCTCATGCTTTTTTACTTTTTCATTATGATATACATTTTCAAACATATAGGTTCTCAGCTTATCCATGTGTTCCTGGCAGCTGTCACTCATTATAATTGCATTTTTGCCATCACTGTTTTCAATTAGATTCATGACTAATGTGTTAATTCTTCCTCTGTGGGTATTGCCTAAAACAGCAATGCATCCTTTTGGCAAATCGGTTAATTTGATAACTCCGCTTCTTATAGCATCATCGATATCATGATTTATGTATGCAATTCGGTCACTGAATCGAACTATTTGACCCTCTAAAGTAAATGGCTTAACAGGACCGGTATGATTTACAATTCCGTCTTTTACTTCTGCTGTAAGGTTCATTCCGTATCTTCCTTTACTTCCCTCCAGCACCTCTACTACTCTTAGGCTTTGAATATTATGCTTAAAGCCACCCGGATGTATATTGTTTAAGATGGTTTCTCCGCTATGCCCAAAAGGAGTATGACCCAAGTCATGACCCAGAGCAATAGCCTCTGTTAAATCTTCATTTAATGCTAGCCCTCTTGCAATAGTTCTGGCAATCTGAGAGACTTCTATGGTATGCGTTAAACGGGTTCTGAAATGATCCCCTTCCGGTGCCAGAAATACTTGAGTTTTGTGCATCAGCCGCCTGAAAGACTTGGAGTGAACAATTCGATCCCTGTCTCTTTGAAATTCCGTACGTACCTGGCATTTCTCCTCTTGTAATGCTCTGCCCTTAGAGTCTGCTGATTTAGCAGCAAAGGAAGATAAATTCTCATACTCTTTTTTTTCTAAATCTTCTCTTTTAATCATATTCTCACCCCTCTTTTAATCAAACCTTTATATTAAAGTTTACAATGCGATTAATTTTCCGATTATAAAAGCTGCGAATCCGCCCAAACACATGGTGATTGGTAAAGTTACAACCCAAGCGGTTACAATACTTTCTGCAATGCCCCATTTTACTGCGGATTTTCTCTTTACGCTTCCCGCTCCCATTATGGCTGTGGTTATTACTTGAGTTGTACTAACCGGAGCACCTACTGCTGACATGGCTTCAATAACTATAGCCGCACCTGTCTGTGCAGCAAATCCGCTGGCTGGCTGCAGCTTGGTAACGCCTCCGCCCATAGTCTTCATGATCTTCCATCCGCCGATTGAAGTTCCCATAGCCATCGTTGTGGCACACGCCAGTTTGACCCAGAGAGGTATTCCGCTACTGCTTTCCAAAGCTCCCCCAGTCATTAAAGCCAGTGTCATTATTCCCATGGTTTTCTGTGCGTCATTGTTCCCATGAGAATAAGCGATGAGAGCTGCAGACAAAACCTGCATCTTTAAAAAGAATTTATTAACTTTCGCCTGAGACCAATTGACAAAAGCAACAAAAATAAACTTCATAAACAAAAACCCAAATATAAAACCTATGATCGGTGAAGTAAACAATGGGATAATGACTTTTTCCAATACCCCTGACCAGACAACGTGTTCTATGGATGAGGTATAAACAATAGTTGCACCTAATAGTCCTCCAATCAAGGCATGAGAGGAACTGCTTGGAATGCCTCTCCACCAGGTAATAAGGTTCCATATAATAGCTCCTATTAAAGCAGAGAGTATGACATATTGCTCCAATTCAATGCTTACTAAACCTTTGGATATAGTCAGGGCAACTTTTTCGCTGACCAGTGCGCCGCAGAAATTCATGACTGCTGCAAGAAGTATGGCATTCTTAGCCGATAAGGCTCTGGTATACACAGAGGTAGCAATTGCATTTGCCGTATCATGAAAGCCATTAATAAATTCGAAAATTAAGGCAAATACTATAACCCACATAAGAATGCCACTAAGCATATTTCATTACCACACCTTCCAAAATATTTGCAACATTCTCACAAGAGTCCAAACTTGCCTCCAGTTCTTCAAATAAATGCTTCCACTTTATTAATTCGATCGGGTCCTTTTCTTCTCTGAAAAGTTTGGATAATGCTTTTCTGTATATTACATCGCCTTCGTTTTCGATACGGTTTACTTCAATAATCTGTTCCCTTACTATGCCATTTTTTTTCATTTCTGAAAGATGTTTAAATAATACTTCCAATTCTCTGATACTCTGCATAATCAAATCTGCCATATACACGGCTTCTTGTTTGACAGCCTGTACATTAAATACTAAAAATCTATTTGCAACTTCCTCTAAGGAATCAACTATATCATCCATTTCCTTTGTAACAGAATAGATATCTTCTCTATCAAAAGGAGTAACAAACGAACCGTTCAAGGCTTTAAGAATTTTATGTGCTTCCATATCACATTCTGTTTCAAATACCTTTATAGCTGCGATCTTGTCCTCAACATTTTCGTAGTTTTTTACCAGATCCACAAAAGCTTCTCCAGATTTAACAATTTTTTGGGCATATTCTATAAATAAATGATAAAAAATGTCCTCTTTCTTTTTTGCTCTAAGCATGACGTCCTCTCTTTCGTAATCAGTTAATTTTGTTAAAAAATTGGCTCTATAAAAATAATTATACGCCAAAAAGTACAACTTCTGTTAAGATTATGTTAAGAAACTGTAAAATGCATGTAAATTAGGCCTGGTTAGGCCTGATTTTGGGTTGATTTAGGTATGTCTTATCTTATAATTGATTTTGAATAGTATTCCCCAACTCTTCGTTTACCAGTTTCAGGCATTCAATCACCTTTTCCTGAACATCATCACTGATAAACATCAGGCTCTCTACCAGGTTATAAATCAAGGCTTCTTTATCAGCTGTACTAAATGATTTCAGACTTTCATTGGCTTGTTGATATACCATTTTCATTACCTCCTTCTATTCCTCCATCCATCGTCATGGGCAAAGCACATGAGTGCAAGCATGTCATCTTCCGGAATCTCAATCCCCGGTACGATGTTTGACGGACTGAAATAAGACAATTCTACTTCATCATGAAAATTAGATGGTAATCGATTTAAAATCATTTTTCCAACTTTTATGTGCGGACAAGCTCGTTCAGGCCATATTAAAGTTTTATCAAAAATATTAAAGTGGAATTCTTTTACAGCATTATCCGGAATAAGCTGCACCGACAACTCATATTCTGGAAATATACCGTCTTCAATGGCATTATATAAATCGTTTGTCAATGCATCCGGATCATATCCTGCTAAAAATTCCGCTTCCTGAGACGAAATATTTTTCATTCCTTTAAGCGGTGTCCAATGATATCGTACATAAAAAACCTTATTCTCTTTATTGCGCCATACATATGTATTGACGCTGAAAGCCTCCATATGACGATAACTTTTTATGGTTCCTTTATTGGAAAACAACCACATAATTAAATGAAAGGCTTCCGGATTATTGGCTATAAATTCCCAGAATTTTTGTCTATCAAAGGATAATCCGTTTTCCGGACGCAGTGCACGATATAAATCAGGAAATTTTCCTGCTTCATTTATAAAAAAAACAGGCATATTCTGACATAGCAAATCATAATCTCCGCCTTCTGTAAAAAACTTTACGGACATGCCTCTTATATCTCTGGCAGTTTCTGCTGAGCCTCTTCTGCCCAGAGCCCTGGAAAATCGTACAAAAACTTCTGTAGAGCTTTCTGTATTATTTAAAAAGCTTGCTTTCGTGTAGTCATAAAACGGCATATAAAGATTAAATTTGCCATATGCACCTACACCCTTTTCATGAAATAACCGTTCTGGCGTCATTTCTTTGTTCATTTCAGCCAGTTTATTGAATAAAAGAAAATCTGTCACAATACCACCCCATTATGTAATAGTATATGCAGCAGATTATATTTTGCTTATCATCCCGCCTATCCTATTTGTAAAACAAGTGAGTGGGATGACGAAAGATTTTATAATTTCCCGTCACGTATCATGTACAGTATGGCATTGCAAATTGCCGCAGCAACATTACTGCCGCCCTTTCTGCCGGCCGCTACGATATGGGGTATATTTGAAGACATGATTAATTCTTTTGATTCCACTACGTTAACAAATCCCACAGGTACTCCGATTACTGCCTCCGGTTTTAATTTGCCTTCTTCAAAAAGTTCATAAATTCGAACTAAAGCTGTAGGGGCATTGCCCACAGCAAAAATGATCGATCTTTGTAAGGAAGCGGCCTTATCCATCGAGGCAGTTGCTCTGGTGGTTCCGTTTTCTTTTGCGATCTTAGCTACATCTTCATCTGCCATAAAACAGAGCACTTCTCCTCCAAACTGTCCCAGCATTTTTTTGTTAATTCCTGCCTTTGCCATCTGTGTATCGGTTACGATGCATGCTCCGTTTTTGATAGCTCCTGCGATTTTCTTCACTACATCCTCTGAAAACTTCATATTATCATAATAATCAAAGTCTGCTGACGTATGAATTACTCGCTTTACTATAGGGGCCAATTCCTCCGGTATCTGCCGTTGTCCCAGCTCCTCTGTAATGATCTCAAAGCTGCGCTTTTCAATATCAGCCGGTAATACTTTCTGTAATTCTATCTTCATTTTAAACTCCTTCGTTTAAGATTCGGTATATAGTTTTTATATCCATATTTTCGCGAAGCCCATCGGCCAGCAAATCATATTGTCTTTCCTTATAAGCTTTTACATCTAATCCCGAAACAGCTGATTCATCCAAGCCTTTATTTTTAAGCAGAATAGAAACTATTGTTTTTACCACATTTTCTTTATCAAATATTCCATGGATATAGGAGCCATATACATTGTCACTGCAAAGGCCTGCTGTTTGATTTACTTTTTCTTCAGATATTTCAGTAATCCTTGTTAAACTGTCTACTTTATTCTGCTCCGATTCTTCCACGGCAGTTTGGCCCATATGAATTTCGTAGCCTTCTACTTCAACATCTTCCAGTGCTGCAAAAAAACCTTTTCCCTTTGTTTCAAAATGACCCTTGATCTGCGTTCTGGTCTTTTCCTTCTCAAATACTGTTTTACATGGGAGTAGTCCCATTCCTTTCAGGCTTCCGCCATGTTCCACATGATACGGATCCTCCAGTACTTTTCCCAGCATTTGAAATCCGCCGCAAATGCCAAACAGAGGCTTTCCTGTGGCTGCATATTTAATAATTGCCGCTTCCAGTCCATTCTGACGCATCCACAGTAAATCTTCCATGGTATTTTTAGTGCCTGGTATGATAATCAAATCCGGGTTTCCCAGCTGCGCTGCTGAATCTACATATCGCAGGCCTACCGCATCAGAATATTCAAACACATTAAAATCCGTGAAATTTGAAATCCGAGGAAGGCGGATTACCGCTATATCAATTAATGCTACTTTTCCCTTACGGCTGAACCTTTCCGTCAAACTGTCTTCATCATCAATATCAACATGAAGGTAAGGCACCACTCCTACCGTAGGTACATTTATCAATTCTTCCAGCTTGTCCAGTCCCGGCTGTAAAATGGTCTTGTCTCCCCGGAATTTGTTAATAATAACGCCCTTAACCATTTTTCTGTCTTCTTCATTGAATAAAGTCATGGTCCCTACTAGGGAAGCAAATACTCCTCCCCGATCAATGTCTCCCGCTAAAAGAACCGGTGCTTTTGCCAGCTTAGCCATATACATATTAACGATATCATTTTCCTGAAGATTAATTTCAGCGGGACTTCCTGCACCTTCCAAAACAATAATATCATATTGGGATGCAAGCGTGTCATAGGCTTTTTTTATTTCAGGAACCATTGCCCGTTTATTTCTGTAATACTCTTTTGCATTCATGTTTCCATAAACTTCGCCGTTTACAATTACTTGTGAAGCCATATCATTGGTAGGCTTTAAAAGGATAGGATTCATGAGAACAGACGGTTCAATACCGGCTGCTTCAGCCTGAACTACCTGAGCTCTGCCCATTTCCAGTCCTTCTTTTGTAATAAAAGAGTTCAGTGCCATATTCTGAGACTTAAAAGGTGCTACTTTATAACCATCCTGTTTAAATAGTCTACATAATCCAGCAACCAGTAAACTTTTGCCTGCATTTGACATGGTTCCCTGAACCATTATCGCCTTTGCCATAAGAATCCTCCATTCATATTGATTTTAATGCATCGATAAGACGCTCATTTGCACTGTGAGACTTTACTGCAATTCTATAATAGCCTTCTTCAAGGCCTGCATAATTGCTGCAGTCCCGAATAATGATCCCTTTTTCAAAAAGCTTATCTTTAAAGGTTGAAATCTTATATTTTCCCATATCATCTATTTTAAAAAATATGTAATTGGCAGCAGGCTTATAATATTTTATCCCTAACTTATTAAGTTCTGACAACAAGTATAGCCTTTCTTCTCTGATTTCCCTCAGAGACTCTTCCAAATACTCTGCTTCCTTTAAAGCTTGAATCCCAGCCAGTTGTGCCGGTATAGAGACCGACCAGGGCTGTCCCATATCCATTATCTTTTTTAAAAGTTCTCTGTTTCCTGTCATTCCGTATCCTAACCGAAGACCTGGCATGGCATAGCTTTTTGTAAAAGCCTTAAGGATAAATAAATGCTTATAATCACCAACGTGAGCTTTCATGGTATATTGTCCATACCCTTCCACAAACTCGATAAAGCATTCATCAAGAACCATTAAAATGTTATTTTCTATGCATTTTTGAAGAGTCTTTTCCAATAATTCCTTTGATATCAGCTGACCTGTAGGATTATTAGGGTTGCATAAAAAAAGCACATCATAGGAAGAATCCAGCCCTTGCAAATAATCTTCTCTCAATGCAAAATTTTCTTCTTCTTTCAGATCGTAATGCACCGTGTGACATCCTACCGTATCTAAAGCCAGCTCATATTCCGCAAAAGTTGGAGCTAAAACCAATGCTTTTTTAGGCTTTAATGCCAAAGCCAGACGAAAAATAATATCCGCGGCACCATTTCCGCATAAAATAAGCTCCTTCTGGATTCCTTCAAAATCAGAGATTGCCGATATCAACTGTCTACAAAGCGGATCCGGATAATTTACACAAGAATCCAGCCCATCTATGATTGCCTGCTTTACTCTGTCCGGTAACCCTTTGGGATTAATATTTGCTGAAAAATCCAAGATATGGTTTATTCCCTTCTCTTTTGCACTATATATATCTCCACCGTGAACTAAATTAGCCATCTAACCACAACCATTCCTAACATACAAACCATTAACGTAATCCAGGCAGTTCCATAAAGCAGCCTGTTTGAAAGGATAATATCTCTTTTTTCTATGGGTCTCATATCATCCCCTATGGTCTTTTTTTCATATAACTTACCAAAATAATAAGCATTGCCCGCCAGCTGAACATTTAACGCTCCTGCACAAACAGCTTCCGTCTGGGCACTGTTCGGACTGGCATGATTGTATCTGTCTCGAATAAAAATCCTCCCGGCATTTTTGAAATCAAGTCCGCAGAAGAAGGCAGCAACAATCATAAATATACCAGACAATCGGGCAGGTATATAGTTCAACACATCGTCCAGCTTTGCCGCAAATCGTCCAAAATATAAATATTTATCATTTTTATAACCAATCATGGAATCCATCGTATTTACTGCTTTATATAAAAATCCCAACGGTGCACCCCCAATGGCTATAAACAGCATTGGAGCCACCGTGCCGTCAGAAGTATTTTCAGCCACCGTTTCTACCGCAGCCTTTACGATCCCTTCTTCTGTTAAATTGACCGTATCCCTTCCGACTATCATCGATAGTTTTTCTCTCGCTCCTTCAATATCATTTTTATCCAGTTCCTTATAAACCTTCATGCTTTCTGTTTTCAGGGATTTAACGGCCAAAATCTGATAACACATAATGGTTTCTACAGCCAAGCCTAAAATTAAGTGAATTTCATAGGCAATCCATAGAATAGCAGCCGGTATAAGGAATGAAAGAAGGATAATACAAATGGCCATTATTGCACCGGCACCAAGCTCACCCCTTTTGGTTTTAGAGGCAAAATGCCGGAAAAGTGTTTCTCCTTTTTCAATAGCAATACCGATCAGCCGAATAGGATGAGGCCAGTTTTGAGGATCACCGATAATCAAATCTAAAATAAAGCCTACCGATAAAGGAAGAACAGCAATCAACATACCATTCATTTATTTGCCCTCGACTTCCTTATATCCCCTTGGTGTCACCATTTTTCCGTTCAGATTTTTTGTCTTTGAATTTCCGATAAATACGGTGGTAAACATGTCTACCTTTGTATCTCTTAAGGTTTTTAAATCTGTCACGATACCGGCTTCTCCTTCTCGTCCGATATTTTGTACATATCCCGCCACATTTTCCGGTTTTCTGTATTTTAAAATAATATCACAGGCTTTCTGCAAATAATCGTGTCTTTTAACGCTGGAAGGATTATATAAGCAAATAGCAAAATCTCCTATGGCGGCACATTCCAGTCTTTTCTCAATAAGCTCCCAAGGAGTCAGCAGATCACTTAAACTTATAACCGTAAAATCATGAATCAGCGGGGCACCTAAAACTGCCGCTCCACTGCATGCTGCTGTAATACCCGGGATTACTTCTACTTCAAGTTCTCTTTCTAAGCCTCTGGCACTGACTATTTCATATATCAGTCCGGCCATTCCGTATACACCGGCATCTCCGCTTCATACCATAGAAACTTGTTTGCCCTTTTGAGCTTCGTCAACAGCCAGATTGCATCGATCCACTTCTTTTTTCATGGCTGTGGAAATCATTTCCTTATGTGCGAAACGATCTTTAATTAAATCAACGTAAACCGTATATCCCGCGATTACATCGCTTTCTTCCAGAGCTTCCAACGCTCTCTCTGTTGCCTGATTGAGATTGCCCGGTCCAAGTCCTACAACAAATATTTTATTCATTATTTTGAAGCCTCCCTGAATTCGTGTGTAAATGATGGATCATACAGCTTAGAGCGTTCATAACTGCTTCCAAGGAATCCGCCTACAACGATCATCGCTGTCTTGGTAATGTTATTATTCTTAGCTGTTTCCGGGAGAGTCCCTACCGTGCATCGGAATACTTTCTCTTCCGGCCAAGTTGCTTTATAAACAATAGCGGCAGGGGTATCTTCGCCATATCCCCCGGTCAGCAATTTTTCTTTTAAAGACTCCAGCAGCCCAGTAGACAAAAATATAGCCATAGTAGCACCATGTGATGCCATTAAAGACATTTCCTCTTTCTCAGGTACCGGAGTTCTGCCTTCCATTCTTGTAATAATCACCGATTGAGATACATTAGGCAAGGTATATTCTGCATTTAATGCAGCTGCTACTCCGCAGAAGGAGCTTACTCCAGGAGTTACCTTGAATTCAATGTTTTTCGGCTCTAATAAATCCATTTGCTCCCTTATTGCTCCGTATAAACTGGGATCTCCCGTATGCAGTCTTACGGTCATCTTACCTTCTTTTTCTGCTCTTTCCATAACAGCAATGACTTCTTCTAAGGTCATACCTGCACTGTTATGAATTTCACATTCCGGTTTAGCCAGTTTTAAAAGTTCCGGATTAACCAGCGATCCTGCATATATAATTACATCTGCCTCCTGCAATAATTTCTGCCCTCTGACTGTGATTAAATCCGGTGATCCCGGGCCTGCTCCAACAAAATTAATCATTTTAATAAATACCTTTCTAAATTTCTAATTGCTGAATTATTGTTTTAAATTTTTAATATTATATTATCAACTGCTGAAGTTTTCCCAAGAAAGCCATGTTTATTGGAAAACATAATTGCTCCTATTTCCATGGTTTGATGAGTCCGGCTTCTGAGATGAAATTCTATCTTATCCATTAGGGAATCAATTACCTGTTTTTTTAATTCATCGCCGCATGCCTCTATTGCCTCATAGGCATTATCCGTTGTTACCGAATTCAAAATCCCTTCGATGAGTTCTGGTTCTACTCCGAACCGGGCCGCGTGAGCCGCAAGAATTTCCATTCTCCCATCAGCATATTTTGAATGAGTATTCATGATTCCCCCCGCAACTTTGACCAGCTTTCCCATATGACCAATCAGAAGTACTCCCTTAAATCCCTGTTCTTCTGCATAATCTAAGCTGTCACCGATAAAATTGCTGCATTTCACCGAATAAAACTCCCTGTTGGTAAAATGCTGTTTTAAAAAGTTTTCTCCGTAATTTCCCGGAGTAATCACCAGGTATTCAGCCCCTAAAGCTTTTCGTACATCCATTTCTACCTTAATGGTATCAATTAATGCCTGTTCACTCATGGGTTCTACAATGCCGCTGGTTCCAAGTACAGATAAGCCGCCTTCAATTCCCAGTCTCGGATTATATGTACGTTTAGCCAGCTCTTCTCCCTTTGGAATGGATATGGTTACTTTGGCACCGCCTTCATACCCCATCTGTTCAAGTGCCTGGGATACCATACTGTTTATCATCCTTCTGGGCGTCGGATTGATAGCCGCCTGACCAATGGGGCAGGCCAGACCCGGTAAGGTCACTCTGCCCACACCTTTTCCGCCATCGATTATAATGTCCCCATGTTCATTTTCTAACAACTCCACTTCTGCATATACTAGAACCCCATTTGTTATATCCGGATCATCCCCACTGTCTTTTTTGACAGCACAGGAGGCTTTTTTCTCATTTATTTTACAATCCACTATATCCAAAATAAGAGGAATTCCTTTGGGTGTATCTACGGACACCTCCTGAATATCTCTTCCCAAAGCAAGCAGGGCTGCCGCTTTTGCCGCCGCTGCTGCACAAGTACCTGTTGTATAGCCTCTTTTCATCTGGCCTTCTGTGGGATTTAAATTCTTATTTTTTTCATCCTGCATCTGTCCACAAACCTTTCTGCAGCCTTAATATTGGAATAAAAGTGTACATGAGGATAACCCGCATACAAATCTGCATTTCCAATGACACATTTCCAATTTTTCTTTCGGAGGGGTTTTTGCGCATGAAAGCAATCTCCTGCATTGGTGCTGTCCCAATAATGAAATTCGTGACCTTTTAAAAACATGCCTTCTTGGCAAAGAAGGCTCTCTTTTTCCGCCTCCATATGAATATATCCAAACCGTACCAATTTATCGGCATAATAGCTTTCGCCTTCTATAGCTCCCACCATTTTATATGGAACATTCAGCTTGTCCCTGACCGCTTCATGAAGATACATAAAACCACCGCATTCAGCCATGCAGGGCATACCGGCCTTTAAAGCCTCTTTCACGCTATGCCTCATAGAAGCATTGGCTTCTAATTTTTTCAAATATAATTCCGGATATCCTCCGCCTAAATATATACCTTGCAGGTTCTCCGGAAGCTTACTGTCCTCCAAGGGACTAAAGTAACAGATCTCTGCTCCCATCTCTGAAAGCAGTTCTAAATTATCCGGATAATAAAAACAAAAAGCCTTATCTTTTGCTACACCAATGCGGACTTTGTCGCCGCATGTAATATTCGGTGCTGTAAAAGAAATATCCGGTGCTGTTTGAGCCAGCTTAATTAACTGATCTAAGTCTATGGATTGCTCCGCTTGCGTCCCCAAGGTTTCCAAAATTTCTCTCAGATTTCCTATTTCCTGCGCGGTAACCAGACCTAAATGTCTGCTTTCCAGGGAGCATTCCTTTAAGACAGGCATATATCCTAAGACCTGAATAGCTAAAGATTTCTCAATCAGCTCTTTAATTTCTTCATAAATCATAGGGGAAATTCGGTTTAATATGACCGCTTTAATGCCGCTGTCTTTTTCCAGCTCCTTAAACCCCTTTATCTCTGCTAAGACAGAAACGGACTTTCCCTTGCAATCAATTACCATTATACCGGGCGTTTTTGTGTTTCTTGCCAAGTCATAAGAACTGGCCTCATAGGATTTTCCTGCTACCCCGTCATAATACCCCATAACACCTTCAATTACTGCTAAATCTGCTCGCTGAGAGTTCTTGGCTAACAAATAATTGACAGTTGCCTTATCATTAAAAAACAGATCCAGATTTCTTGATTCCAATCCCAAAGCTTCTTTGTGGAACATGGGATCGATATAATCTGGGCCACATTTAAAAGAAGCGATATCCATGCCTCTGTTGAGCAAGGCTTGCAGTATAGCACAAACCACAGTAGTTTTGCCGCTGCCGCTGCCTGATGCTCCTATTAAGATTCTAGGTATTTTTTCTGTTTTCATCTAAACCGCCTCTGAAATTTACTGAACAGCTATAATATATACCGGGTTTTGCCCCATCATCAGATTATAGTTTCCCAGAGTTTTTGCTTTTGAAACATTAATCTGTGTTATATCCACACTCTGAAAGCCATACTTTTTTATACATGCCACAGCTTCCCCCAAGGATTCCAGCGTTACGGCATTCATAACAATTCTTATCTTTGGATTTTTTGCAATAAGCAATTCTATGATTTCCTGTAAATTTCCCTTGGAGCCGCCTATAAAAGCTTTGTCCGGAACAGGCAGAGATTGCAATGCTTCCGGTGCCATGCCATCAATTATATGTAAATTTTTTACATTAAAATTTTCTTTGTTTTGCTGAATCAATTGAATTCCTTCTGGGTTTGTTTCAACAGCATAAACTGACCCATAGGGGCATGCCAATGCCATTTCAATGGATACGGAGCCCGTTCCTGCCCCAATGTCATACACCACGTCATCTTTGTTTAAATTCAATTTAGAAGCAGTAAGCGTACGCACCTCTTCTTTGGTCATGGGAACATTGCCTCGAATAAATGCCTCATCTCCTATGCCCAATGTATTTTTTGCCGGAAAGAGGTTTTCTTCATTTAAAACAAGCATGACACTTAAAGGTTCAAACTCTCTTTCAGCCAGCTGAGAGGCTGTTCCTTTGGTTATTCTCTCATCCTCATAAGAAAGTCTTTCTCCTGCAAAAACCCTTACGCCGCCTAGTCCAAAATCGGTCAGCCTTCTGCATATTGCCTTTACCGTGTTATTTCCTCCGTCTGTGAGAAAAAAAGTTTTCGGATGGTTTAAAACAATTGCTGTGTCTTTATTATTCCGCCCATGCAGGCTGACAATTTCAGCATCTTCCCATGCCATACCAACTGCCGAAGAAAAATAAGAAAGAGAACTGATACCCGGTATATATTCAAAATAAATCTCCTTATTCCCATGTATCGATCCGTATTTTTCATTAATCAATGAGCGGAGTTTTTTAGCTCCGCTAAAAAAACCTAAATCTCCGGACATTAAAACAGAAGCTTGTTCTATTTCAGCATGCTCCTCTATCCAAGCCAGGATGTCCTCCGGTGCAATAGCATAAGCCGCCTGCTGATTATCGGACCAAAAACTATCCACCATTCTCTTTGCACCGATTAAAGCCTGACTAACAGAAATAAGCGCACTTCCCTTTACAGTAACCGTATCCGGATTGCCCATTCCTATTCCTATGATATAAATCTTTCTCATTTGTATTTCTCCGCAAAATTTAAGGTTATATTTTTCTTGGCTATAGCAATCGTTACGCCATTTAAAGATTGCTTTTTTAAAAGGAGCGTACTGTCTTCATCTACAGCAACAGCCGCTCGTTCACATACATTTTCGACTCCGGTTATACTTCTTACAAAGGAAGAGGGAGTAAATTCACCCTGTACCCTCATCAGCTCTTCTCCAGTGAAAGTCATGTACGGAACTTCAAGCTTCTGTCCTAGCTTCACCAGGGCCTTTTCTGTTTTTTTCAGATCAATGGAAGCTAAGCTTCCTATTGCTTCTATTCTAATCTGTGTATCAGCAATAGCCTTTTCAAACAATTCGGATACTGCCTTGTAGGAAATATTTTTTTTACAGCCCATCCCCACAGAAATGTTTCGAGGAACCAGCTGCAATACAAATTTATCCTTTCCCTTGAGAGAGTCTAACACCTTCTCTGTAATAACAATAGCGGTCTCGCCCTCCCGAATTTTCTCTTTTAGGGTAACTGCATCCACCAGTTCTATCCCCTGAGGGATTTCACCCTCTATAAGTCCTTCAAAATACAGATAAACGGTTTTTCCCTTTAGAATATCTGCAGAAACTCGTTTAGCTGCTTTTAAATTCACAATGCTGAGATTTTGACTCTTTGCCCATACATCAACAGCAAAGCGATTATTTATATCCGTCGCAGTAGTGATAATAGGAATCGCTTCAATCGCTTCCGCTATAACCAAGGTTAATTGGTTTGCTCCGCCCAGATGTCCCGATAAAAGAGAAATGACATATTGTCCCCGTTCATCGATCACAATGACCGCAGGGTCCTGCTCTTTACCCTTTAAAAGGGGGGCGATTGCTCGAACAGCTATTCCTGTGGCGCCGATAAATACAATAGCATCATTATTTTTAAAAGCATCCTTCGTCCATTGTCCAAGTGATTTTTCCATTGGAATAAGGCCCATTTCAGAAGAAGCGTCTTTCATGCCGTAAGCCAGACACATCTCTCCCATCAGGGTGAGCTTATCCGCTGTCAGTTTACATGTATTTCCACCATTTTGAGTAAATGAAATCAATGCAATTCTCATAAAACCTCCTATTGGCCGGTACTTCCGAAACCACCTGTTCTAATTCCTGAGGCTTCATCATCTTCTGTGATGCCAAAGGGTACTAATATCCCTTGAGCAAAACCTTTGCCGGATTCCAAGATTAAGTTTTTCGCTTCCTTGGAATCATTTGTAATTTTTATCATGATATGACCTTCATTTTCCGCATTAAAATAGTCTGCATCGATAATCCCTACCGTGTTATCCAGCTGCAGCCGATATTTAAATCCAAGTCCGGAACGAGGGAAGCACATGAGCACCCACCCTTCGTTTATCTCTGCCCGAATACCTGTAGGAATTTTTATGGTATCTCCGGCAGCAAGCTTAATTTCTGCGGGAGTATAAAAGTCATAACCCGCCGATCCTGCCGTGGCCCTTCTGGGCAGTGAAATACAGTCATAAATATCTTGCCTAAACTGGCCTTTTCCAAAACTATTTTCCCAGTCCTTCTTAAATTGTCCTAAACTAACCTTATGGAACTTAGCCACTTTCTGCATATAATTTACCCCTTATTTATTAAGAACGCACCATTTGTTTCAAATCACATTTTTTATTGGTTACAATAACTGCTGAGTAATTGTCAATATCGTGAATTAAAGCAGATGCCTTCTTTACATCATTCATTGTAACTGCGTCAATTTCTCCGATTACCTCTTCCGGCGTATAAACTCTGTTTAATAAAATCGTATTTTTGCCTATGGAGAACATTCTGCCGTTTACATTTTCCTGTCCGAAAATATAGCTTGCTTTTAACTGCTCCTTTGCCACATGCAGCTCGTCTTCTGTGATGCAGTCTTTTCTTAAGGATTCCAGTTCTTCTTTAATTCCGTTTATTGCATCGTAAATTTTATCATGGCTTACTCCCGCATAAATGTTATAATATCCGGAATTTACAAAAGAACTGGCATGGGAATAAACTGAATAAGCCAAGCCTTTCTGTTCCCGAATATTCTGAAAAAGCCTGGAACTCATACTTCCGCCCATGATATTATTTAACAGTGCTAAAGCATAATAATTGTCGTCATCCAACGAAAGGCCCCTTGTTCCCAAACAAACGTGAGATTGTTCAATCTCTTTCACTTTCACTTTAAATCGGGGTTCATAAGGCTCATTATAAAATTCTTTAACCTTTTTTTCAGCTTTTAAAAGCTGTAATCTACCTTCAAAAATACCGCACAGCTCATCCACGTCGAAATTTCCCGCTACCGAAACCACAATACTGTCTCTGGTATATTCATCCGAGATATACTGCTTTAATGTTGCCTGGGAAATACTTTTCAGCGATGTTTGTGTACCGATAATGGATTTTTCATAAGGACATCCTTTAAAGACTAAGTCACTTATTACATCGTGTGCATAATCATCCGGAGTATCCTCAATCATTTTCATTTCCTCATAAATAACCTGTTTTTCCTTGGACATTTCCGTTTTATCGAATTTAGAATTTAAAAACATATCCAAAAGAATTTCAGCTGCCTGTTTAGCATTTGTTCCTAAGGTTTTCATATAATAACAGGTTGCTTCTCTTCCTGTAAAAGCATTTATTTGTCCACCTAT
>DKLE01000121.1 GCA_002455605.1 Firmicutes bacterium UBA6648 | reverse complement strand
ATCTACGCTATTTCCCCTGTTGGAACGAATAAACGTATCTACCCTGGATTCTTTAGACTTTGTCTGTACACCTAAAAGATCAGATGCAGATTTTTGATGCATCGCTCTCTTGTAATTTGCTGATTTTGAAGAAACATTTAACGTGTTTATTCTCATGTTGTGTCCTTCTTTCTGTTTAATTACATTATTCAATTACTGGATAAACATACCTTATTACTAGAGTAGGTGTAAAAGTTGTATTTTTATGATAAGTAAAAGTAGCTCTCCAGTTATCCCTAGCTTCCATATTTAAAGTCGCAAGCCCATTTTTCTGCCACACGTATTGCTGTAATGAAATGGTATTACCTTGATTATTAGATACACTAACAGCTTTAGCAGATGTTGTTGTTAATCCATCCATTCGTATCAAATAAACAATTGCATCTCTAGGGATTGTATTATTATTTGCAAGCCTGAAATTTGCAGTTTCCGTTCGACTACCGCTCCTCATAGTAATACTGCCCTCTTGAGAAGGAACTTCTATTTTACCTAAATCATATGTAGGTCCGCCTATAGTAAATAGGTAACTACTTGAGGTAGACGTCATACCTGTGATTTTAACATAATAATATCCTGATTCAGGTATAGTTAACCTATATGGAGTTATTCCTTGCTTGGAATGCCAATATTTATCTTGAAAGTAATAACTGCTGCTTTCATTTTCAATGCTAAAATTATATGGATTACCATTACAAGACATATAGTTTGTACCTGCTGTTAAATATACTTTATACCAATCCGGATCTTCACTGGTTGTAGTGCCATTAATAATTTGTGCCGAAAATATTTCCGATGGTAAATCACTTGGTTTTTGATTATTTGCTTTAATCAATTGAGCCTCTTCCTTGGTATTGTTGGGTTCAATTTCATTGATGGAATCTGCATGGGCTGTCATGCTGTCAAAACCTACAAAACAGATGACAATTGCACATGTAACTAACATAGTAAAAAATTTTTTTCTCATAATCCTTTTCTCCTTTTTAATAGACATTATTAATACTAATTTCACCCCTCAGCCCGTTTATATCACTTTTCCTATCTCTAATCAACAGCTTTAGCATAAGATGTTGTCTCAGCGACATAAAATGTGATTTTATTACAAATTAAAATAAAATTTACTATTTAACGATTTAAAATCAAAAAAATAGAGTAAAGTTTAAACTCTACTCTATCTGCTTCCATTTCATATCATGGATTTATCTGTCTGCTAATTTAATGATATTCTCCTGCAATCTGAACCTTCAAGATATTTGTCGTCCCTGTTATTCCAATAGGCACTCCCGCCGTTAAAACAACGATTTCGCCTGTTTTAACATACCCTGCTTTATTAGCCGCTGCCACTGCGGAATTAAATAAATCCCGAGTATTTTGATATTCCGGAATGATCAGAGGGGTTACCCCCCACGCAAGACTGAGCTGTCTCCAAACACTGGCATTGCTTGTACACCCTATGACTGGACTGTCCGGTCTGTATTTTGAAATCATATGGGCAGTTCTTCCCGAAGCCGTTACGGTAATAATCGCAGCAGCATTTAAATCCATCGAGGTAGTACATGTAGCATGAGATATAGCCGTTGTAACATCCGGTTTAACGAATTCTCTGTTCTGAATAAAGCGGCTCCTGTAATTAATATCCTCTTCCGCTCTTTCTGCAATTTTAACCATAGTTTGCAGGGCTTCTACCGGATATGCCCCTGCAGCGGTTTCTCCGGATAGCATAATCGCACTTGTGCCGTCATATATAGCATTTGCTACATCTGTAGCTTCTGCCCTTGTCGGCCTGGGATTTTTCATCATAGAGTCCAGCATCTGCGTTGCGGTTATAACAATTTTCCCTGCATAAATGCATTTCTTTATAATTTTTTTCTGCAAAACAGGGACATCTTCCAAAGGAATCTCTACGCCCATATCACCTCTTGCTACCATAATTCCATCAGAGACATCAATGATATCATCAATGTTTTCAACGCCTTGCATATTTTCAATTTTAGCTATCAATTTAATAGTATTACAATTCTTTTCTTTTAATATCTTCTTAATTGCCAAAACATCCTCTGCTGTTCTGACAAAGGAAGCAGCTACAAAATCTACATTCTGCTCTATTCCAAATAACAGATCTTCATAGTCCTTTGGGCTGATAAAAGGCATGGAAAGATTGGAGTTTGGGACATTTACGCCTTTATTGTTGGATACGGTTCCTCCATTTTCAACCTCACACACAATATCGGTTTCTCCTACCTCAAGAATTTTTAATTCAATAAGTCCATCATCTATGAGAATCTTCATACCCGCATGTACATCCTTCGGCAAATCCCGATATGTAATGCTTACGATATCTTGATTTCCTGTGAGCTCTCTTGTAGTCAGTGTAAACTTCTGCCCTGATGTTAAAATTATCTTGTCATTTTCAAAACCTCGAACGCGAATCTCCGGGCCTTTTGTATCTAAGATTGTTGCTACAGGCAGCCCCAATTCATCCCTCATTTTTCTTATTCTTTTCAATGTCAGTTCATGTTGTTTGTGATCTCCGTGTGAGAAGTTCAGCCTTGCAGCATTCATGCCTTCCAGCATCAGTTTTCTCAAAATGTCATCTTCCATTGTTGAAGGACCCAGCGTGCAAATTATTTTGGTTTTTCTCATAGATTCTCACCATTCCTTTTGTCTTCTGTATTATCACTAATTTATCTTTCCATTTTATATTACTAGTATACACGTAGTTTACCACATTAAACCATTCTTTTCCACATACCTTTTGGCTAAAATTTCTTCTTGTACTAATGTAGTCGGTTTATTCGTAAATACTTTTTTTAGTTTTTCCTTTAATTCCTCCTTCCAGTTTTTTCTTTTGTCTTCTCTGACCGCTTCTAGAATCTTTTTATCTAGCATATCTTTGCTGTAGATTATCGTTGGATCTAATTCAAAAACGGAGGCTGCTGCATCTGCTTCTGCCAACCCACCCTTGGCAAATTCACCTTTTATAAACGTATATTTTTCACCTGAAAATACGTCAAAGCTTTTCATAGTATCTAAATAGCCCAATCGAAGAATTCGTTTTGTGTTCTTGGGCTCAAATGCTAAACAATTTCCCAAAGACCATTTGCAAGAAATCAGATTTAAAAAATCTACCTCTTTTAGAGCATCTTTTCTTACTATACCTATGGCATCCAAATCCACAGCTATGACGTTTTTGGCTCCCCGATTTAATGCCATTTCAACAGGTACGTTATCAAAATATGCACCATCTATAAACTTTTTTCTATTAATTTCATAAGGCTCTATAATGGGAAAGCACGCTGCGCTGGCCAAAATATAGTCAATCAATTCACCTCTTGGAATTTCATCGATGAACATACAGTGAGATTTAAAACTTGGGAATTCTACTGTAACTATTCCGAAATCCGTCAGACTAGACCGTATTTCATCCTCTTTTAAATTCTTCTCCAAAATTTTTCGGAGTACTTCCTTTTCAGTTAGTTCAGTTATGGTACTTTCTTTTATCTCATGCCAGCTTTTATTGGCCATTTCAAAGTCATTCTGGGCAACCAACGCTCCATTAACTGCTCCGATAGAAGTCCCCGTAACTATATGAATTTCGATACCTAATTCATTCAAAGCTTGCCATACCCCAATTTCATATGCTCCTTTTGAACCTCCGCCTCCTAGAACTAATGCTGTTTTTCCTTCCCTCATGAACCCCTCCCAAAGTTTTTTTTACTTTAATATTATTCCTATAGCTTTTACAAATTTACCATAATTTATTATTTGAACAAACGTTCTTGTCATGGTATAATAAAACAAAAGTTCTTTATTGTGTGAACTCTTATTCTTTAATGTCGGGAGGAAACTTATGGATAGTTCCCTAATGGGTAAGCTCAAGGTATTGGCTGACAGTGCAAAATATGATGTTTCTTGTTCTACCAGCGGAGTCGAACGGAAAAATGTAGGCCGTATGGGCAGTGCCTCTTGTGCAGGTATTTGCCATTCCTGGTCTGCGGACGGCAGGTGTATTTCTTTGCTTAAAGTATTATTTACAAATAAATGTGTTTATGATTGTCAATACTGTGTAAACCGCAGAAGTGTTGATGTAGAAAGAGCCAGCTTTGAGCCTGAAGAACTGGCGGATCTGACCATGGAATTTTATAGGCGTAACTATATAGAGGGTTTATTCTTAAGCTCTGCAGTGGAATTATCTCCGGACTATACTGCCGAAAGAATCCTGCGATGCTTATCTCTGCTCCGATACGAACATGGCTTTGCGGGTTATATCCACGCTAAAATTATCCCGGGTGTATCACAGGAACTAATTCATGCAATAGGTATGGTGGCAGACAGGTTAAGCGTCAATATTGAATTACCTACGGAGGAGAGCCTGCAAAGGCTTGCTCCCCAAAAGAAGGCCAAAGCCATTTTTACTCCTATGAAACAAATTACTAACACTTTAATTGAACAAAAATCGCTAAAAGGTCCGGGAACTATGTTTAAAGGACAAAATCTGAATTCTTCCATAAACTATCTGCAGCCTGAGGGAAAACCGCTTTTGCAAACAGAAGGTGCTAATACAGATATGGGAGACGGGAGCTTATGGCAGATTGGAAATACTAAAAATAATTCATTAACGAAGGAGGTTCGTTACAAATATAAAGAAAGGTTCGCCCCGGCAGGACAGACGACCCAAATGATTATTGGTGCCGGTACAGAAACAGACAGTCAGATTATGAAAACCTCTGAAAGCTTATATCATTCTTTTAAAATGAAACGGGTATATTTCAGTGCATATATTCCCGTGAGCCAATCGCCTCTTTTGCCCTCCGTATTTCATGCCCCGCCTCTTACCAGAGAGCATCGGCTTTATCAGGCAGATTGGCTGCTGAGGTTCTACGGCTTTACCGCAGATGAAATGTTTACTAAAGATGAGCCAAACCTGGATTTAGACCTAGATCCCAAAATAACCTGGGCTTTAAGAAATATACAGCTCTTTCCTATTGAGGTTAACAAAGCTTCCATGGAAGAGCTTTTACGAATACCCGGCGTAGGAACTACTTCTGCCTTTCGCATTATGAGGCAGCGTAAGGTATCAGCTGTGAAATATGACGATTTAAAAAAGATGGGCGTAGTTTTAAAGCGTGCTCGATACTTTCTGACCTGCTCAGGCAAATATTATGGCGAA
Organism: Firmicutes bacterium UBA6648; assembly: GCA_002455605.1. Lineage (GTDB taxonomy): Bacteria > Bacillota > Clostridia > Peptostreptococcales > Anaerovoracaceae > Aminipila. Next base: position 2,524 of record DKLE01000121.1, on the reverse strand, counting down.
AAGGATTTAATACCAGAATATATCAAAGGAAAAGTTCTGGAGGCTGATGGAATAAAAAGGCGTTTATTGCCGATTAACGATGAACTACAGCTATCCATGTTTTCTACAGATACTTTTGCTTTGGGTTCATCTCAGAATCAAATCCCAGTTAAAAGGAGCGTAGAATCAAATGGTGGATTACTTATATGATGGCAGCTTTGAAGGATTTTTGACCTGTATTTATGATCACTACTATAAGGAGAAGGCTTCCGGCATTTTTTCTTCAGAAAATTATCAACCCAGCATGCTAAATTTATTTATTGAAGTGGAAACAGACGGAGAAAAGGCAAGTAAAGTCTATACTGCCATTGAAACAAAAATATCCTCTTATGATCTTCAACGCATATATCGGGTTTTTTTATCATCTATAGATAATCGAGAGGCTCTTCTTTTAAATTATATTCGTTTGGGATTTAAAGAAGGTTCTAAAATCAGCCTCCTTCATGGAAATCCTTATGTTTCTCCAGTGGAAAAAGCAGAAAAAAAGGTAACCTTTGAAGTCCACAGATTATTTGGCTTACTTCGGTTCTCTGTCCTGGAGAGTGGAATTTTATATGCCGTTATAGATCCTGATCATGACATTTTAGAATTTTTGGCAGACCACTTTAGTGATCGTTATAAAAATGATCCTTTTATTATACATGACCAAAGGCGAAATAAAGCCTTGGTGGCCCAGTCCGGTCAATGGTATATAACGGATTTTACAGAAAAAACCCTCCCTCGCCTATCAAAAAATGAAAAAGAATACCGGGCTCTTTGGAAGGAGTACTTTCAAAGTATTGCCATTAAAGAGCGAACAAACCCTAGATGTCAGAAAAACTTTATGCCTGTACGTTATTGGAAACATCTTACTGAAATTTAGCCGGAAGCCTTTACCTTTGGTTCCTTTCCAATGTATTGAATAAATTTATAAATAATGTTATATTAATTGCACGTGTAAACTGTTTTATGACCTGTTTTTAATAAAGGGCATAACAGAATTTGATAGAAAGTAGTTGAGGTTAAAAGATGAGTAAGTATGTATGCAGTGTATGCGGCTATGTTTATGATGAAGAAAAAGAAGGCAGACCTTTTAGTGAATTAGATAAATGTCCTGTTTGCGGGCAGACCGTTGATAAATTCCAGCTGATGCAGGATACGGAGACAGAAGCGGAGGAAGAAAACGAATCAGAGAATAATTTGCCTTCTGCTCAGGAGGATGAACTGGATCTGTCTTATGATAACGCTTACAGCAGACAGGATACTTCCTGTCGATACATGAAGGAGATCCATGAAATGGCGGTTACGGGAAAATCTATTGGCGGTTCCATGAGTACAACGCTGCCTATTCCTAGCTGGGATGATATTTTGATTCTGGGAGCACAACTGAATCCCCCACCATTAAATGATCATGATCCTGTGAGGACAATGACTGTGATTGGAAAACATGCTCAGAAGCCTATGATATTAAGCAGTCCTATATATATTTCTCATATGTCTTTCGGTGCCCTATCCAAAGAAGCAAAAGTATCTTTAGCTAAAGGAAGTGCTATGGCACAAACTGCAATGTGCAGCGGCGAAGGAGGTATTCTACCTGAAGAAAAAGAAGCTTCTTATAAATATATATTTGAATACATACCCAACAAATACAGTGTGACTCCTGAAAACCTAAAGGCCTGCGATGCTATAGAGATAAAGATCGGCCAAGGAACCAAACCGGGAATGGGCGGACATTTGCCTGGTGAGAAGGTTACTTCGGAGATTGCCGCTATACGCGGTGTGCAAGAAGGTCATGATGTACAGAGTCCAAGTAAGTTTCCGGAGCTTCAAACAAAAGAAGATTTAAAATCCATGGTTAGTATGTTGAGAAGCAAGTCTGGGGGCAGGCCAATCGGCATAAAAATAGCAGCGGGACGAATTGAACGTGATTTAGAATATTGTGTATATGCAGAACCCGATTTTATTACCATTGATGGACGAGGCGGTGCAACAGGCTCCAGTCCTCTTTTATTGAGAGAAGCCACCTCAGTTCCTACGATTTATGCACTTTACCGGGCGCGAAAATACTTAGATTCTATTCACTCAGATATTTCTCTTGTTATCACCGGAGGTCTCAGAGTCTCCGCAGATTTTGCAAAAGCACTGGCAATGGGCGCCGACGCAGTAGCAATTGCCTCTGCTGCTTTAATTGCTGCTGCCTGCCAGCAATATCGGATCTGCGGTTCTGGCAATTGTCCAGCGGGAATCGCAACACAAAATCCACAGCTCCGTGAACGATTAAAAATTGATATGGCTGCAAAACGCGTAGCTAATTTTTTAAATGTCTCTCTGAATGAATTAAAAACATTTGCAAGAATTACCGGACACTCTAATTTGCACGATTTATCAGTAGATGATTTAGTGACCATAAACCGTGAGATCTCCGAATTCACAAATATCAGACATGCTTAAGGCATAAAAAACAGTATAAATTTCAGAAAAGTGCCGTAGTGTAAAATTAGAATGG
>DKLE01000131.1 GCA_002455605.1 Firmicutes bacterium UBA6648 | reverse complement strand
AAAACATTTTACAAAAAATATGGAAAATGTGACTAATTTGAGACCAATAAATGTAATAATTCAGGAGATAGTTGGAATAATTGAAAATATTAGAGAGAAGGGGGGACGGTATGGGAGAGTTGGAAACAATTATTACGTTTCTGCCGAAATATTTGGTCTGCATTGACAAAAGTGCGGATGAGGCGCTGGAAGGGCGTCTGTACTGCGGGTATAGCAGGTTTAATGGGGTTAAGTTTACGGACTTACATGAGCTGCTGCTATTGCTTGAAGAAATAATGGATAGAATACAATGTCCCGGTGCCGGCACAAATATGAGAGCTTTTAAAGAAGATGGGGAGAGCGTGACGCTCGATAGAAGCGAAATAAGGGAGGCAAAAAAAGTGATGAGAAAATTTGATACTGGTAGTGAAAGAGGCGAAAAGGCTACTTTCATATTGCAAATAAAATTTAGGCAGAATGCCAGTTGGCAGGGTACAGTTCAATGGGTTGAAAAAAAGCAAAGCTTGAATTTCAGAAGTGCATTAGAACTGATAAAAATAATAGACAGTGCGTGTGAGCAAGGATATCAAGCCAACATCATTGAACTAAAAGAAGATATTATATAAGAAGGGAGTTTATTAAATGAAAAAAAAGCGATTCAGTGCAGTATTAATTGCTTTCATTGTTGCAGTGGGCGTGCCTGTAAGTGTTTGTGCAGCTGATCTGGCGAGTGCGGAAGCTACGGCTAATGTGGGAGAATCCGTTTCAGTCAGCGAGAAAAGTCAGACGACCGGCGAGAACAGCAATGCAGCTGAAAACAATGACAGTGAAAAAAGTCAAGAATCAGCTCAAATAACGGGCAAAGCCAGTGACAGCAGTGAAAAAACTGAGAGTACAGTTGTGGATGATGCAGATAAAGAGGTTACTGAAGGTAATGCTTCTGACAGTACTTCTGATTCAAAGGTGCCTGCTCAGGATTCCGAACCAGGAGGAAATACAACAATTCCTGCTGAGGAGCCGGCAGCTGAAGTACCGTCCGTAGAAGAACCAGTGGTTGAAGAACCGAATGCTGAAGTACCAGCAACAGAAGAACCTGCGGTTGAAGAGCCAGTGGTTGAGGAACCAGCTGTGGAAGTACCAGTGGTTGAAGAACCTGAGCTGATTCCGGAAATCATTCCTCCGGTAGAGGAAGAATTGGTTACAGAATCGGCTATTGTGATGGAAGAAACACAGACAGCAACTCTTACCGTAACCCACAGATTAAAATTGGATGTTGGTGAGATAGAGCATACAGAAACTATTGAAGGAATAGTTTTTGGATCTGATTATGATGTTTCTGCTCTTATAAATAAGACAGAAGACATTAAGTGTGTCTCGGACATCAAAAATGTTGAAATGGATGAACTAAACAAGCTTGTAGTGCTGGAATATGAGGTAATCAAACAGCAAGAAGCTGCAGAAGCTATTCAGGATGGTTCTCTGAATGATTAATGCGATTAAGTGACGGAGGTTAATGTATGAAATTAAAAAGGAAGTTGGCATTATTGCTGGTTGTAGCAATGTGCATGACTCTTGCTCCCCCATCAGCTTTCGCGGATACCAAAATTAGTCCCGAGCTAACCAAAACCGCTCAATGGATTGATGCTAAAGAAGGGACCGCAAAGATTACTTTGCAGACAAAAGGTTCTCCGGTAGCGATAAATAATCCAGGAGCGGATGTAGTGGTTGTGATGGACTATTCAGGAAGTATGGGCTATGACTCCGGGATTACAAAGCAGTGCGGGAGCACAAGCTTTACTAAAAGAGGATTTTTTAGTACCTATTATGAGTGCAATTCGTGCGGAGCGACATATGAACACAGACCTGAAGTGTGTACGAAGCAAGTAAGTGCTGGTATTAACAGATGGACTTTGGCTAAAGAGGCCCTGGATGTATCGTTAAGCACCATCATTCCGGATACGAAAAGCAGTAATCAGGTTGCCTTTGTTGCATTTGACAGTGCTGTAAGAAAAGGATATACAGTAGATGCAACAAATAAGAAAAATCAGATATTGAATTTAGTAAATGGATTGGTGACACCAGCGCCCTCTTATCCAGGGGACCCTATACAAAAAGGAACCAATTATACGGAAGCTTTAAGTAAAGCAAACCAGTATGTAGACAGCTTTTTACGAAACAGCAACAATTCAAAGCCTGTCTATGTAATTTTCCTGTCTGATGGTATGCCGGACAAAGGCTCGGAAGGAGAGGCATATAAGCAAACTATAAAAAATAAGGCAACCGTTTATACAATCGGTTTATCTTTAGATAACAGTGCAAGCAATGTGCTGAAGAAATATGCTTCCGATCCTACATCTAAACATCATAAGAATGTGACGGATCCGAGTGATTTATCCGATACTTTCAGTGATATTTCTACGACGATTACTTCACAGGTAACTGTTAAAGATGTTATTAATCAGGAAGTTTTTGATGTGGTATCAGTTGGCAAGCCGACAAGCGGTACAGCATCTTTAGCTTTAGACGGTAAAACCGTAATCTGGACCTTGGATAATTTCAGTCCTGCAGGAGATACTCTTGAAATTATTATTAAATTAAATAAGAATTATATTGATAAGTATCAAAGCTTTATAACGAATGAAAGCGCAGGCGCAAATTACGTCGATGGGGACGGAACTCTAAAAAATTTAACTGTCAGCAATACTGCACCGAGTAATGAAAAACCGGTGATTGAGCGATCAAAAACTCAGTACGCAGTTAAGTTCTACCATGAGGATGGGACTACTCAGATTGGTGCCACTCAGCTTATCGATTCCGGATCGGCAGCGGTGATGCCGGAGGGACCTACAAAAGCAGAGACAGCCAGCACTATTTATACTTTTGCAGGCTGGGTTCCAGTGGATGAACATGCGGGATATACAATAGAAAATATAGAAAATGTGACCCGGGCAATGAGCTTTAAGGCAGTATTTACTGCAAGAGAAAAGGAAAAGTTCATTGTCAGCTATAATGCAAATGGCGGAATCGGAACAATGACATCGGATACTGCCTATGTGGGAAGTCAAATAACTGTAAGAGCTAATGAATTTACAGCTCCTGCCAATAGCCAGTTTAATGGCTGGAAAGATGCTTCTGGCAGAAATATAGAAGTAGGAAGCTTACTGACAGAAAATACAGTATTGACAGCACAGTGGAGACTTTTGGAAGAAGTACCGGGTGTAAAGGCAAAAGGTTATGAAGGAATCTATGACGGAATAGGTCATGGAATCACAGTAACAGCACCAGAGGGAGCAAAGGTTGAATACCGTGTAAACGGAGCTGACTGGACAGAAGCAAATCCGAAGTATATCAATGCAACGGAAGGAGAAACTGTACAGTATCGAGTATCCATGAATGGCTATAAACCGGTAGAGGGAAGTGCGGATGTAAAAATCGCCAAGAAACCCATAACGGTTGAAACAGGAAGTCTGGAAAAGGTATATGACGGA
>DKLE01000227.1 GCA_002455605.1 Firmicutes bacterium UBA6648 | reverse complement strand
GAGAGAAAACGGAGAATTCTTTGACGAATGTGATCTGTCTATCATTAAGTGGTTAGGTCAGTTTACTACCGAGACAACAGAAACCTTCCTGAGAGGCTTCCTGGGAAGAATGCTGTTCTCCGGAGATGATGTATATAAGCCGGTAAAGGTTCTATCCGGAGGTGAAAAGGTTCGTTGTATGCTTTCCAGAATGATGCTTTTCGGTTCCAATATTTTAGTATTGGATCAACCGACAAATCATTTGGATCTGGAATCCATTACGGCATTGAATAATGGACTGATTGACTTTAAGGGAAACTTACTATTTGCTTCTCATGACCATGAGTTTATTCAAACTATTGCCAATCGAATCATTGAAATTCAGGAAGACGGCAGTATTATTGACAGAGTGTGTACTTACGATGAGTTTATTGAGCAGTTTGGAAAATAAATAACGAACATCGCTTTTGAACGGGTGAAGATTCTATAAGAATTTTCACCCGTTTTATAGTTAAGATATTTAAATTACGGCCAAAAAGGTGTATAATATTTTGCTATATGATAGATTATTAATAATTAAAATATAGTGAATGATATTTTTATATGTTCATGGAACGGGAGTAAATATGAGTGCAATAAGTGACATAATAAATAATAGCAAAAAAGTTGTTATTAAGCTGGGCAGTAATGTGTTGTCGGATGAACATGGCAGTGTAAACAAAACGGTGCTGCATAACATCGTTGAACAGGTAAACGGGTTGATGGATCAGGGAAAACAGGTAGTTATCGTATCCTCCGGCGCAGGTATTTGCGGAGTAGGTGCTATTAACAAATGGAGCAGAAGAGGAGATATTAATTATAAGCAGGCTCTTTGTGCCATTGGACAGGTGGAATTGATGATGGCCTACAAACAGTATTTTGCCGATTACGGTGTTCATGTGGGGCAAATTTTATTGACACGGGAAGATTTTGAAGAGCATACCAGGAATTTAAATATTCGAAATGCACTTTTTACCTTGATCGATGAAGGTGTGGTTCCTATCATTAACGAAAATGACAGTGTAAGTGTGGATGAAATAAAGATAGGGGATAATGATACATTAAGCGCATTGACCGCTAATCTTTGGAATGCGGATGCTCTCATTATATTAAGTGATATCGACGGTGTTTTTGATAAGGATCCGAAAACATACCAGGATGCAGAGCTAATCGAAGAAATTGTTGATATTAATGAACTTTTGGATAATATAGATGTAGAGGGAAAAAGCAGTTTCGGAACCGGAGGGATCACTTGCAAGATTGAGGCAGCGAGAAAAGTCAATAAATACGGGATTCCTATGGTGCTGTTAAATGGAAGAAAATTAAATATCATACGCGATGCAGCATCCGGTGAAGAAAACGGAACTGTTTTTTTAGGAAAGGCGGATTAACATGAAGGTTGGGTTTATTGGTGCCGGGAATATGGGAGGAGCTATCCTCAGGGGCTATTTAACTTCAGGCAAAATTCAGCCGAAGGAGGTATTTGTCTGCGGAAGAGATATGGAAAAATTGAATAAGTTATCCCGGGAACTTGGGATAACTGCATGCAAGACGATTCCTGAACTCGTAGAGCAATGTGAGGTAATCATGATTGGTGTAAAGCCCAACCTGTTTTCTGAAATAATGCCTCAAGTATCAAAGGAATATAAGAACAATAAGATTTTAGTTTCTATGGCAGCAGGAATTACCATAGACAGTATCCAGCAGTATGTGGGGGAAGACGCTAAAATTATAAGGGTGATGCCGAACACTCCTGCTATGGTAAATGAGGCGATGACCTCTGTGAGCAGAAACAGGAATGTAACACAGGAGCAATTTGCTCCTGTGTTTGATATCTTTCAATCGATAGGCAGGGCTGAAGAAGTGGACGAGCAGCTGATTCATTGCGTTATCGGAGTAAGCGGAAGCAGTCCGGCGTATACTTATATGTATATTGATGCGTTAGCAGAGGCTGCGGTAAAGAATGGTATGAATAAGGAGCAGGCTATAATATTTGCTGCACAGTCAGTTTTGGGAGCTGCAAAGATGGTATTGGAAACGGGTACAGATCCGGTTCAATTGCGTATTAATGTATGTTCACCGGGAGGAACGACTATTGAAGCCGTTGAAACTTTACAGCAGCAAGGTTTTGCTGAGCTGGTTGCGGCTGGATTTCAAGCTGCGGTGGACAAATCAAAAATAATGAGTAAATAAGGGGGCTACTATGACATTTGAAGAAAAAACAATATCCAGTGAAAGGATTTATGAAGGAGCAATTTTAAATCTAAGAAGAGATAAGGTTGAGGTGATAAACGGCCGTACCTCCTATAGGGAAATAGTAGAGCATAATGGCGGGGTTGCTATGATTGCTGTGAAAGATGACGGCAAGGTAATCATGATTAAACAATTCAGAAAACCCATAGAGAAAGTAATTATGGAAATTCCGGCAGGGAAAATTGAAAAAGGGGAAGATCCTTATCAGACGGCTGTTCGTGAATTGAAAGAAGAAACCGGTTATACTGCAGGAAAAATAGAATTTTTAACAAAATTCTATCCTTCCGTGGGATATTCCATGGAAGCTTTATATATTTATCTTTGTACCGACTTAGTCCAGGGAGCGACTGAATTCGATGAAAATGAGGCTCTGGACATCTTTGAGATGGATCTGGATGAACTGTTTAAGATGACTGTAAACGGAGAACTTGAAGATGGAAAAACAGCCATAGGGATTATGCAGGCATGGGCCAGATTAAAACTAAAATCAAAGGAGCTTAGCAGCAATAGGTAAAAAAATGCTTTGAAGGATACAGCTTACAACAACAATTACGCATAAAAAGCCATTGGCATAAAGGTATGGAACATCAGAACTATTAAAACTTCTGACTATACCTTTATTTTTTTTATATTTTTGAGAGGAGGCTTTAGCAATGGCTACATTGGCTGATATAAAAATAGTCGGAATCAGCAATGTATTTTGGGGGAAGAGTGATAAAATAATCACAAAGATTCCTTTAAGTCCCAAAGTTTCCAGTATTAAAGCGCAACAATAACCCAGGGATAATCCTTTTACAAGCAGCACCGTACAAGAAGCAGGGTAGGAAAAGCGGGTAAATCCGGATAAAGTAATAAAGGCTATTGCGAAGCTGTTGGCCACAATAGAGCCCAGCAATGCTGCAAAGGAATTACCGGAACCATTGGCAGTATCTATAGGAGAACGAAGGAGAGCCTGAAGGTAAGTCTGCATATCAGACTTAATATCGGTATTCATCATAACTTCAAAAAATACACCGGTAGAAATTCCGAAAATAAAAATAAATAACAGTATAGCGGTGCATTCCTTAGAAATAGATAGGGTTTCAATTGTACTGGAAAAAGCGTTTTTTCTCATGTTAAACATCCTCTTAAAATCACAATTATCATGATAAAAGGATATGCTCTAAAAACCAAAAATAGTACAAAGATAATATAAATTATTATTGTAAACCTTGTCCTCCTAGAGTATACTAAATGAAGCAAAGAGAATTAATGGAGAATAAAATGAACGATTATTTAGAGCAATTTAAAAAATATTTAGTCAGTGAACGCAGGATGTCGGAAAATTCTCTGCAAGCCTATTGCAGGGATGTTTTAGAGTACAGCAGGTTTTTACAGGAAAAGAATATTGGAAGGCTGGACGAGGGATCAAACACGGAGGTGGTATCCTTTGTTCTTAAATTAAAGAATGAAGGCAAATCTTCCGCTACGGTAAACAGAAAAGTGGCTTCATTAAGGGCCTTTTACAATTTCATGGCGGCTAAAGGTTATGTGAAAGAAAATCCTGTTGTTAATATTAAATCTCCTAAAATTGAACGTAAGGAATTGGAATATCTAACCATTGAAGAGGTGGATAAGCTATTGCTGCTGCCGGATGATTCATTAAAAGGGCAAAGAGACAAAGCGATTTTAGAGCTGATGTACGCCACAGGTATCCGTGTAAGTGAGGTGATAGAGGCAAAGGTTGAGGATATTAATCTACGGCTGGGATTTATTACTTGCAACGGCGAGCATGGTAAGGCAAGAATCATTCCTATGGGAAGGCCGGCCAGAGCCGCAGTAGAGAATTACATATTTGAAATAAGAGATAAGCTTATAAAAAATAAAGATGAGAAGAACCCGCAAGAGGTTTTATTTGTCAATTACTTTGGAGAAAAATTAACAAGACAGGGGTTGTGGAAAATTCTGAAAGAGTATGCGGAGCAGGCTGGGATTGAAAGTAAGATTACACCGCAGACACTGCGAAACTCTTTTGCAGTACATATGATTCAAAACGGCGCAGATTTAAAATCGCTACAAGAGCTAATGGGACACGAAGATATAACGGCGACGCAGATCTATTTATCAGTAACAAAGAATCGAATCAAAGATGTATATGACAGAACTCACCCCAGAGCATAATTTTTATCCGGCTTCTTATAGTATAAAAAAGACTTGCAATAAAATAAGCGTTATGATATAGTAGATAAGGTTATTACGGACGGTCCTCTGGACATTTAAAATGTTGAAATACGAAATAAATCTGGAATAGAAGATTCTAGAGTTTGCCATGAGCGTCTTGGGAAGGAAGGAGGAAATAACAATGAATGTAATGCAGGCAATTGCACAGGAATACACTAGAAATGATATTCCTCAGTTTAATGTTGGTGATACAGTAAAGGTACACATCAAGATTAAAGAAGGTAACAGAGAAAGAATTCAGATATTCGAGGGCTTTGTACTGAAGAAGCAGAATGGCGGTATCAGTGAGACTTTTACCGTTAGAAGAATTGCTTCTGGTGTTGGAGTAGAAAAGACATTCCCTATTAACTCACCAAAGATTGATAAGATTGAAGTTGTTAAGAGAGGCCGAGTAAGACGAGCTAAGCTTAACTACATGAGAGAAAGAACTGGTAAGGCTGCTAAAATTAAAAATAAGCACGAATAGTGGAAATCAAAGGGAACTCTTGCGAGTTCCCTTATTTTTTTTAGAATTAGGATAATAATATATGAAGAAGCAAAAAGAGGATAGAGATATCGCATTTCAGAGGTGAAATCATGATTGAAAATATTAACTGGTATCCGGGGCATATGAAAAAGACCCGGGAACTGATACAGGCAAATCTAAAAATGGTGGATCTTGTTATTGAGGTTATTGATGCAAGAATTCCTATTTCCAGCAGAAATCCGATTATAAATGATTTAATCGGCGGGAAACAGAGGGTAATTGTTTTAAACAAAGTGGATTTAGCGGATAATAGGCAGAATGAGCGATGGACAAGGTTTTTCAAAGAGGAAGGACATTTTGTTGTTCCCATGAACTGTATGAATGGCAGTGGTGTCTCCAGCTTATTGAGCTTACTTTCTAAATATCAGGATACAAAGAATGAGGAATGGTCAAGAAAGAGGACCTTACGCATGATGATTGTAGGTGTTCCCAATGTGGGTAAGTCTTCATTAATAAATAGATTGCTGGGTAAAAAAAGCGCGAAGACAGGAGATCGTCCCGGAGTGACCAGAGGAAAACAATGGCTGACCCTTTCCAATGGTATGCAGCTTTTAGATACGCCGGGTATTTTATGGCCTAAATTTGAGGATCCTTTAGTGGGTTTAAGCTTAGCTTTTTGCGGCTCCATCAGAGATGAAACCATGGATTTGGCTTCTTTGGCTTTGGAGTTGGTGGGTGTATTGCAGCAGGAATATCCGGAAGAGCTGATGGAGAGATATAAGCTGATAGAACTTGGGGAAATGCCGCTTGATAC
>DKLE01000295.1:19749-27150 GCA_002455605.1 Firmicutes bacterium UBA6648 | reverse complement strand
GGTGATACCTCTTTCTCTTTCCTCCGGTGCTTTATCAATCATATCAAAGTCAACCTTCTGACCTAAACCATATCTCTGGTTTAGAGTCTTTGTGATTGCAGCTGTAAGAGTTGTCTTACCGTGGTCTACGTGGCCGATTGTTCCGATATTTACGTGTGGCTTCGTTCTTTCAAATTTCTGCTTTGCCATTTTGTTCTTCCTCCCTTTTGCATATAAAAATCTTGCAAATAAATCCTTTTTATTATCTTAGTTGGAGCTGTTGAGCAGGATCGAACTGCCGAACCTCTTCCTTACCAAGGAAGTGCTCTACCTACTGAGCTACAACAGCACGTTAGGACTATTTTACAACATTGTCTAATCATAGTCAATAGTACAAATTCAAGATTTTAGAACTATGCTTTAAAGTTTTCTATCCTGTTGCCTACAGTGATTCTGCGGTAAATTAATTGTTAACCGTTCATAGTACTTCAAGTTCTCTACTGCCATTTTAGAAATCTTCGGTAAATATTCTGCTTATACATCTTCATTCAACTGTGAGAAAGGTTAATCCAAATATGTAGAAAACAGAGTCATTGTGTCTGCTTTCACAACCACTTTGGCTCTGTTTTTCAGGGCTGTTTTGATTCATACCTGATGATGAGGTAGATTTCTAATTTACCGCTTTCAGGTTATGAATATTTTAAAGGCTTTATTTATTTTTTAAGTCTCTCACTAATCTGCTATTACTTGCAGAGACGGATCGCCGAACACTGTCCATGTATTGAATGTCTCTATATCACTTGAAGTTCCATTGTCCAGCATCTTGCTTGCCCCCGTGTAGCACAGTCCCCCAAAAGAGGTTCTCGTTTTATTGCACAGTTGGTCAATAATGGAATCCTGCCCTACCATTGGAGGTCTCCAAGGCTGGTTTACAGTGGACATATAAGTACCAACCGCTCCTACAGGATTTCCGCTGCTATCTTTGGAACGGAGCCATGCTTCTGCAAAGCATGTTCCTGATTGGAATTTACCGCTGACACAGGATACACTTATGATGAACGGAAGTTTTCCTTGATTTTGAAGAGCTGCCACATCACTGTTGCTGAAACGTGTAGTAACCCAATATGTTTGTGCACCATGACCGCAATAGTTTATGATGCCTCGTCCCTGGTTCAGGCTCTTTGTAACCTGTGAAGCAGTTGCATTAGGATCATAGATTTTATCCAGCCGGGTGTATCCGGCATCTGAAAGTCTGCTGCATATATTGTCCATATGCTCCGCATCAGATTCATTACTTCCCTCATCAGATGCAATACCTACGCCGGTTTTATACCAATCTGCCGTATTTCCTCCGTTTTTCTCAAAATCAATTGTCCGCTGCACCTGAGTCTCTACATCCGCAACACTCTCAGCAGAAAAACGTCCTACAAAAATATCCGGATAATCATCATTTCCTGCTACTTTTGTATATTCGGGATCCGAAACACCACTGGAATATTTCGGTGATGATATCTGTTGATAGTCTCCAACCAGAAGTACATAGACCAGATTTGGATGCTGATTATAATAATTCTTTATGTACTTCTTTATCTCATTCGGATTATTACTGGATGAAACCTTGGATCTGTCTACTAGCGTAGTATTTATCCCCTTTGAGTTCTTCCACTGAATAAATGGAGTCATGGCACTGCTGAACTTGTCATATGATATGATAAGCATATCACCCTTCTCAGACGGAGCTTTCACAGCGCTCATGCTCTGACCACCGTCATAGTTGATGAAAAGATTTTGATATACTGCTTCAAAAGCGTCAGTGGTATGAGCCGGAGCCGGAGCAGCATCATCCATCCTGAAAAGACTGTTCTCTTCCCCATTGCTATTTTTAACTTCTACAGTTACAGAATCATATACTCTCAAGGTTTTGGTGGAAGGCTCATACTGGAAAGCATCAACTCTGACGGTCACAGCTTTCAGTTCTCTCATAATAAAAGGCTCGCTGAGTGAAGCCAGTTCATCAGCAGCAGGATACCATCCTTCACTTTGGTAAACGTCTCCAAAGGTAAATGGAACGTCCTCAGGGTTGACATCTCTTGTAAGGCTTCCCTTAGACGGTGCTATCGGGCAGTCCTGATAATCAGTATATTCCGATGAGAGCACACTTATTTGTGTATCTGCTGAGAAAGGTATTGTGATGCTGCGGCATATACGTGGCAGCTCTGGCAAACCTTCTTCCTCTACAAAGCTTGTCCCTTTGCAGTCCAGCCTAAAATATTCTGAATCATCTATATTCACTGCTCTTTTATCAAACTTACCTACATCAAATTTTATAACGGTGTGATCATCATCAGATTCTAAAACAGTAGCCTCTACCCCATCCATACCGTTCTCTTCACTTACCTTCATCTCATCTCCAGGTGCGTTGGCAGAATCCTCCTGAGCTTCTCCAAAAGCAAAACTGCACTGCGTACATACCATAATAAATACAAGCATAAACATTAAAGTCCTTAATTTGAAGATATTTTTCACAAAAACTCCTCCTTTAGTCTATTGTTGACTTTAAAAATTATTGGCAGCTTCTATCAAAATTACCTAATAGATAAAAGCTCCCGTCTTTGCGATCCTGAAAAATCAGAACCTGGTTATCATTCGTTTAGCCGCATTTTCTTTGCCTAAATCTTCTATACGATTCACTGGTAATCCTGTCATTTTCTGCAGTGCTTTATATACATCTACGAGAAGTACCGGCTCAAGGTTGTACTTATTATTTAAATAGGTATTATCTCTTCCCGGTGCCATAACAGCTAATCCTTTTCCATCCTTTGCAAAATCTGTTCTTTATCTTCTATTATCAACCGCTCCAACTGCAATTTTAAATATCTGCCAACTAAAGACATATTAATTACATTTGCATCTTGTTTTGCTGCTCCTCGTTGTTATCTTCCATATTTTTTACTTCTACATTTGCTTGTCTAAAGCTTCCATAAGATAATTTGGTAATGGCTCTGATATATCCCATGTTCTAGGCAGTGTCATCTTTCAATTTGCCTGTTGTCCTGTGTCTTCCGTCATTGCTGCAATCTTTTCCCCGTTCCTAAAACAACATGTAACGAATACTGCTATCTGCAAATTAACTAGACCTATCCTCTTTTCTCATACACTTCCTCTCTTCTATTTATTTAAAACAACCGTGTACTTCATGTATGATTCTTATCCTGCGTTCCTCCTTCCTCTTTTATTTTTCACTTCACACCACTTGTTTTATTTTCTCAGTGTTGATATTTTTATAGAGTAATAATTTTTCCGTTCCGTTCATGCAAATAGACTATAAAATCGATTATATATCAGCTGTAAAATTTCTTTCAAAGCAAATCATGTTTCCGCACAAATTTTTCGTCTCTTTTAATATAAGTTTTATACGATACACACAAAAATTTCAACCCCTTTTGCGTCAAATGTGGTCTGAGAGACATGAAATGTGATCTGACACGATTTTTTCAACATAGCATCCTCCTTGAAAATAAAAAGTAGACAAGGGTGTTATATCAATCCCTTGTCTACTTTCATTAATTCCATCCGACTCACGCTCTTCTATATATAACAAACCGCAGTTTATTTAGGACTGCGGTCGCATTTTCGTCAAATATTTCGACTTATTTCGATTATAATACAGTTTAATCGCAGTTTCAAGCAAAAAACTTTAGAGCTACAATCCATCAACAATATAACTTATAGGGAAAAAATGAATATTTAGTATACTTATTAAATTATTCGCCGTCAAAATCAATGTCAATTTAAAAGGAGTGATCAACATGCCTCGAAAGGGTGAAAATATTTATAAACGCAAGGATGGACGCTGGGAAGGACGAATATTAAAACCAGATGGAAAATATCGTTATATCTATGGAAAAACTTATAGAGAAATCAAAGAGAAGAAGAAAAATTTACAGGAGTATCTGAAATCTCAGATAGGGAAAAAAGCTACTTGCTTGGAGAAGGCCTCGGTACAGTTCGAACAATGGTTAAACAACTATTCTTTTGAATATGTTAAGCCTTCCACTTATGAAAACTATTATTTTTGTATACACAAATATGTAATTCCCTTTTTCAAGAACTCAAATCACGATCAAATTACAGAATTACAGGTAAAGCAGTTTGTTGAAACAGTTTGCCGCAATGACACTATCTCCCCTGCCTATAAACGGAAAATATTGACTATCTTTAAGACCTCCCTCAGAGGAATTATGAAAAGTGCGGCTAATTATTCTGAGCTTATTGAATTGGTCAGAATCCCTAAATATGAGAATCCCTGCATATCCATTTTTTCTGTTAATGAGCAACGATTAGTCGAAAGCACTATACTTCATTTTCAAGATAAGCGGTCCTTAGGTATACTTTTATGCTTTTATACAGGCATACGACTTGGGGAATTGTGCGGATTAAAATGGTCGGATCTGGATTTAGAAGCAGGAACCATGAATATTGTGCGAACTGTTTCCCGTACCAAAGCCTTTCACCAAAACGGCTTAAAAACAGCATTACTTGTGAGTATGCCTAAAACACAAAGCTCTATAAGGAAAATTCCTTTGCCTATTTTTTTAATTGAATTACTTGTTCCTTTTAAAAAAAACTTCTGTGAAAACCGTTATATTCTCTCCGGCTCCAATACCCCTATGGAACCCCGGGCCTGCCAAAAGCTTTTCAAAAAAATTTTAACCAGTGCCGGTGTAAAGGATCGAAAGTTTCATGCCATTCGCCATACCTTTGCTACACGCGCACTGGAGTGCGGGGTTGATATCAAAACTCTCAGTGAAATACTAGGACATTCAAGCGTGTCCATCACTCTAAATATTTATGCACATTCTCTCATGGAGCAAAAGAAAATAGCTATTGATAAGCTCAACGTACTGCATATGACTCAAATGAACTCCAGGCCATTTGCCGTCAAATATTCCGTCACTAATATTTAGATTGAAGCAGGTAAGCCGATTGACGCAGTTAATGCCGCAGTTCTAAATAAACTGCGATATCAAAATACAGAATTTCATTTATAGGATACCCCATGTTAATTTTATTATTCCCATGGATAGCCACACAAATAATATTAATGTGAAAAAATTAATATTATTTACGGAAACGCATTATATAGGAGGAAAAAGTGGATATCAACATTAGCACGAATACTAAAATAGATAAGATTATTGAATCCTTACCAAAAGAAATAACCGCTCATATGCAGCGTGTGGGGATGCTTGTGGATACACTGACAGGTCTATTGATGCAATCCGATTTTTGTCAAAAAGATTGTATTCGAAACGAATATACCCTTTACGGCAAAGCTGCTTCCTATCATGATATTGGCAAGGTCTGGGTTCCCAGAAAAATCCTGACTAAATCGGATAAACTGACAGAAAAGGAAGCGGTTCAAGTATATAAGCACCCCGAATTTGCACAAATCTTTTTCAGTCAAGGTTTTGGTGATTCTATCACAATGTCTGATCCTTTTATTAAATTAGCTTTTAACTCCGCAGTATACCACCACGAATGGTGGAATGGCAAGGGTTATCCCTATCAACTAGCTTCTGAAGCCATTCCCCTCATAGCCAGAATAACCTCTATATGCGACGCTTATGATGCCATGACTAATACGAGGAGTTATAGAAAAGCCAATACACATTTTCATGCATGCCGTGAATTGGAAGCAAATGCCGGTACCCAATTCGATCCGCTATTGGTAGAATTATTTCTCGATAATCAAAAACAATTATCAGATAGATACACCAATCATTCAGCTTCTGATTTATATTCCGCTGTTTAAAAAGAAACAAAGAGAACGGCCTCAAAACAAATTCCTATCAAAGACCGAATTTATTTTGAGACCGTTCCATTTTTTATTATTAATTTAAGAGGTTACATGTATATTTATTTAATATAAGCATTTATTGTGTCCGCACCTTCTTTGTGTGCGTGATAATAAACTCTCAATTCACCTTGTTTATCTAAATTGAATCTTGTTTCTTCTAAAAGCCCATTGGCTTCTGCTGTCATAATGGCTTCTATTACAGACGGCTTTCTCAATGCTTTAAACTTACCGTACTGATCCTCTAAAGCTTCTATAACATCATCGGCGCAAGCCTCTTTAACAGTTGTAAAATATTTTAAAATAGCATAATTTAACGGTTTCATTGATTAGGCCTCCTTCTTCTTGAAAAATGTTAATGGGTTCACAGCCATAACAAAAATTCCTACTGACATTACTACGGCAGCCATCCAGGCAATTAGAGGAATATCCCATCCTTCCTGACCCATGATCAGTCCAAGGATAATCCATGAACATAAAGGCGTAAAGAAAGAATAAGTAGCATTACAAGCCATACCAAGAGCTGTGCCGCACATGCTATTTCCTTTATACCATAAATTGAAAGAGTATACCGCACAGAATCCGCTGACAACAAACCACATCATTGCAGGCTTATCGGCTACCGCTGCTGAAATCAGATGAGCGGACAAGCCAAGTCCATCTCCCGAAAGAATACCGAAAAGCGGAACTAAAATAACTAAATTAGTGAAACCGGAAGTAATCTGTCTGATAGTAATACCGATTTCATAGTCCACCATACAAGTAGCATAGCCTGCGATACAGCCTTCAATTCCCCAGCCTAATGCGGCAAAGAATGCTACAATCATGCCCAGTACTAATCCCTTAGGCGCTTCTCCTCCGAAGCCTGTACTTGCAATCATAAAACTTGCCATAAAGCAAATTGCAATACCAAGTATAGTACGGGGAGTGAGTTTTTGCTTATACAAAATTCTGCTTAAAATAGCAGCTACTGCCGGACATAGTGCCGTAATGGGAATTACAATTGACCCCGCAAGCTGAATAGAAATTACATAAGCAGTACCTGCAATAGGCCCGCCTGCAAGAGCTGCTGCTGCAATGATCATTCCCGGCTTTGTTTTAATTGTTCTGAAAAAATCACCCAGTTTGCCTTTACATGCAGCAATTACTATAGCCCATACCGCACTGAAGGTATCATTTATGGCACTTCCCAAGGCTCCTAGCATATATGTAATCACAAATGCAGACAAAGCTGAATTTGCACCATACCATTCAGACCATATACCTGTAGACATACCCAAGGTCAAAAACGAAGAATAAAAACCATAACATAATCCAGAAAGTAATCCTATAATAATTCCTCTCTTAAAAAAATTTGATGATAACTGGTTTTTTGACTGCAAGAGGTTCAGACTGACCGCTCCCTCTCCTGATTCAAAAACTTCCCTCATAGTTAAATCTCCCTTCATATCTTTTCTAAAAGCTTTTTTTAACAAAAGAAATTCTAGACCCTCCCCTATAGGGTAATGTCAACAACCTTTTCTTCCCAATTTATTTCTATCATAAAAACCCCAAAATCCCATTAA
>DKLE01000295.1:0-19498 GCA_002455605.1 Firmicutes bacterium UBA6648 | reverse complement strand
TTAATGGGATTTTGGGGTTTTATGATTTATTTAGATGTTCTTCTAATTTTTTTCTGATTCTTTGAATTGCGTTATCTATGGATTTAGGAGACTTACCTAAGACTTTTCCTATCTCATTATAATTTTTACCCTGAAGGAACTCTACTAGAACTTTACTTTCCAAGTCACTAAAAAATGTTCTCCTTTCATTTTCCAGTCCTTCCATTTTCTCCTTCATTATTAAAATCATTTCAGGATTTTCTTCTAAACTGGAATGCAGCGTGTCCGCTATACTGATATCACTGTCTTTATCGGAGCTGTTATTATCAATAGAAATAGAAGTGTTTAAAGGCGAATATTTTAATCTTGCCGCCTGTTTCACCGCAGTTAAAATCTGTCTATTAATGCATAGTTCAGCATAGGTTCTGAAGCTTGCCTTTTTGTCTTCTTTATAGCTGCGAATAGCTTTAAAAAGACCTATCATTCCTTCTTGCATAACATCTTCCGCATCGGCTCCTGCAACAAAATATAAATAGGATCGATTCCTTATAAGTGTTTTATACTTTCGAATTAGAGTCTCTTCAGCCAATTCATCACCCGCCTGAGCTAGTACTGCCAGCTGTTCATCACTTACTTGATTATAATCTTCCTGCATCTCTCTGTTTTCTAACCTCACACATTAAGACTGCAGCCGCATTTGAAGCATTTAAGGAAGTGATTTTGCCTGCCATAGGAATGGAAACCACAAAATCACACTTCTCTTTAACCAAGCGGCTTATACCAAAACCTTCACTGCCTATTACAATAGCTGCCGCACCTTTTAAATCCGTCTGGTAGTAAGTGCTTCCATCCATATCACAGGCATAAATCCATATTCCTTTTTCTTTCAGGCTGTCGATTGTTTGTGCTATATTAGAAACTTTAGCACAGGACATATATTCTACCGCACCGGCGGAAGCCTTTGCCACTACGTCAGTAATGCCAACTGCCCTTCTTTTAGGAATAATAATCCCGTGTACACCGCAGGCTTCTGCAGTACGCATAATAGCACCCAGATTATGAGGATCCTCCAAATTATCTAAAATCAAAATAAACGGCGGTTCGTTCCGCTCTTCTGCCAGTTTCAGTATGTCTTCTACGTCACAATAGCCATAAGAAGATACATAAGCAGCTACGCCCTGATGAGGGCTGCCATTTGCCATTCTGTCCAAGGCAGACTTGTCCGCCATAGTAATAGGAATTTTCTTTTCCTTTGCCATGCCCACAATTTTTTTAATGGACCCTTCCGCACCTTTTCCCACAACCAGTTTTTCTATTTCTCTGTCACTGCGTAGTGCCTCCATTACCGGGTTTCTTCCTACAATCACATTTTTGTTTGACTTTTCTGCTTCCAAACTATTTTCTCCTGTATTCTGTAAATTTATATTCTAAGCCTTTATATTCCTGCATTTCGCTTTCCCAGACTATTTCAAATTCACTGTGTTGATCCAAATTCTCAAAATAACGATCCGCATCAAAAGTTTTAAATATTTTAGTGATGAAAAATGTATCACACTTTTCCATCATATCTTTATAAACTTTTGCTCCTCCGATAATGAATACCTCATCTGAATCATAATCCTTCAATATTTCAGCAAGCTCATCCATGGAGTGGCAAACCGTACAAGCCGCACGAT
Source organism: Firmicutes bacterium UBA6648 (assembly GCA_002455605.1). Classification (GTDB taxonomy): domain Bacteria; phylum Bacillota; class Clostridia; order Peptostreptococcales; family Anaerovoracaceae; genus Aminipila. The sequence goes on along the minus strand of DKLE01000295.1, from coordinate 17,843 downwards.
ATTCTTTGTCTGACGACAAAACGATATTTGTTCTTTCCGGTAAAGGTTTTTTCCCGGGTAACGATTCTAAAGTTTTTCTTCCCATTACCACAACCTTCCCCGCTGTTTTTTCTTTAAAATATTTTAAATCCCCCGGAATATGGGTAAGCAGATCATTGTTTTTGCCTATCCCCCAGTTATTATCTACCGCTACAATTATCTTCATGCATATTGCTCCTTTTTATATTATTTTGCAGGCCCATTAAATGGCAATTGGGATATTCTTAATTTGCGGATTCTTTTCGTAATTTTCGATTTTGATATCGTCTACGGTAAATTTATAAAAATCTTTAACTTTCGGATTCAGTGTAAATTTAGGCGCCAGAAACTGCGGGCGGTCAATCAGCTCTCTAATAACCGGAATATGCCTGTCATAAATGTGGGCATCTGCAATAACATGTACGAATTCTCCCACTTCCAGATCGCATACCTGCGCCAACATATGTACCAGAATGGAATATTGGACAACATTCCAGTTATTTGCTGCCAAAATATCTTGAGACCGCTGGTTTAAAATGGCATTCAATTTATTTCCGGTTACATTAAAGGTCATGCTGTAGGCGCACGGCTCCAGATTCATTTCAGCTAAATCTTGAAAGTTATATATATTAGTCATTATTCTTCTTGAATAAGGAGTATTTTTCAATTGCCAGATCACATTGTCCACCTGATCCATTACTCCCTGTGCAAACTGATATTTTTTTGACAACTGATATCCGTAAGCCTTTCCGATGGTTCCTTGTTCATCCGCCCATTCATCCCAAATATGGCTGTTTAAATCTTCAATACGGTTGGACTTTTTCTGCCAAATCCACAGTAATTCATCACAGGCGGATTTTATAGCTGTAGGCCTTAAAGTTAATGCAGGGAATTCTTCCTGAAGGTTGTATCTGTTAACAACACCAAAAACTTTTACCGTATGGGCAGGGGTTCCATCCTCCCATTTAGCTCTTACAATTTGTCCTTCTGAAGAATATCCATTGTTTAATATTTCCTTACACATATTTACAAACAATACGTCTGCTTTACTCATTCTTGCCACCTTTCTTTTACAGGCTATAATCCCTGTACTTTATCTTAAAGAATAAAATATTTTACAAAAATGCCGATGCCGCCCACTATGATAATGACTACATACACTTTAGCACTGGGACTCCATCCCTTTTCTGGATTCTGCCGATTATATTCATCACTTTGTCTGGTTATATCTCTGTTGGTTAAGTAATAGTCCCATATATACTCTTTAAACTTATTTCTTACCTTTTTTTCTGACATCACTAATCTCCGCTTTTTCTATCAGCGACATAGCTTGAGAGATTACCTCCTCCAGCCGTTCCGCATCCCCCGATAAATATAAAAATCCAACTAAAGCCTCAAATGCCGTTGCCAGTTTATAGATAACCGGATCAGCATTTTGGGGTTTGGATGTTATTTTTCTATTTCTAGCGCGTTTAACGAGATTCCTCTCTTCATCGGTCAGAGTTTCCATCATTTTTTTAATTGCCAAAGCCTGGCCCTCAGCGCGCACAAACTTTACGGCCAACTTATTTTGTTTATTTACGTCAACAGAATCCTGTTCCAAAACATACTTGCGCACATATACTTCGTATACTGCATCACCGATATATGCCAGAGCGGTTGTATTTACCTTTTTTACTTCCATCTGTAAATCCTTATTCTTCATCTTGTGCAAAATACCCTTTCTGAATATGGCTCAAAAGGGTATTTCTTTTTACTGTCTCATTTGTTCAACTGTTATTCCTTTATGATTTGCACGCCCTGGGGAGTATCCTTCAGTACGATACCTTTTGCTTTTAATATGTCTCTGATTTCATCAGCTCTTGCAAAGTTTTTATTTTTTCTGGCTTCCTGTCTTTCTTCAACTAAAGCCTGTATTTCGCTGTCAATACTGTCATCCTCTTCTTGCTGTAACAAGCCTAATATATTGGTAAGCTCATCCAAAATATCTGCTGCTTTCTTGGCAAATTCTTTGGAAGCACCGTCTTTGACTGTAGTATTAATTGCTGTGATTAATTCGAATACAGCAGTAATCGCATCAGCCGTATTTAGATCATCTTCCATAGCATCAATAAAGGCCTGCTTGTAATTGCGGAAATTCTCCGCACTTTTCTCTTCAATAGCAGTCATACCAGAGTCACTGCCCGCTTCCATCAGATGCTTTAAATTGGCCTTTGCATTCTGCATTCTTGCAAGCCCGTTCTTTGCCTGCTCCATCAGGGTATCACTAAAGTTGATAGGGTTTCTGTAATGTCCGGATAATAAGAAAAATCTTATCACTTCTCCGCTGTAATCTGCCAGAATATCTCTTACTGTAAAAAAATTACCCTTGGATTTAGACATTTTTTCATTATCTATGGTGATGTATCCATTGTGCATCCAGTAGTTTGCAAAGGCTCTGCCATTATGGGCTTCTGACTGAGCAATTTCATTCTCATGATGAGGGAAGGTTAAGTCCTGTCCGCCCGCATGGATATCAATGGTCTCTCCCAAGAATTTTTTTGACATAGCAGAACATTCAATATGCCATCCCGGTCTTCCCATGCCCCATGGAGAGTCCCATGCAATCTCATCCTCTGTTTTTCTAGCCTTCCAAAGGGCAAAATCCAGGGGATCCTGCTTTTTATCACCAATTTCAATTCTTGCTCCGGATTCCAAATCTTCTATATTCTGCTTTGACAGTTTTCCATACTCCTTAAACTTTCTGGTACTATAGTAGACATCTCCGTCCACCTCATAAGCATATCCTTTTTCAATCAAATCTTTAACAAATGCAATGATATCGTTCATTGTCTCCGTAACTTTTGGATGTACCGATGCTTTTTTAACATTTAATGCCGCAGCATCTTTGAAATATTCTTCAATATATTTTTCGCTCACTTCTCCAGCATTGCTGCCTTCTTCTCTTGCTTTATTAATTATCTTATCGTCCACATCTGTAAAGTTCTGAACAAAATTTACTTTGTTTCCTCTATATTCTAAATACTTTCTTAACGTATCAAATACTACAAAGGGTCTTGCATTTCCCAGGTGAAAATAATTGTATACGGTAGGTCCGCATACATAAATTTTAATTTCATTTTTATCGATAGGAACAAAGTCCTCTTTCCTTCTGGTTAATGTATTATATATTTTCATAATGCCCTCCCTTTCATACAAACATAGGGCAGGTAAACCTGCCCTAAAATTATACAATATTCTGCTTCAGTTGTATACCCATTTTAACTATAATAAAAACAAGTTTAAATATAATTCATCGGGTTTTGTGCTACTCCGTTGATTCGAACTTCAAAGTGAAGTACATTGCCTGTAGCATTGCCTGTGCTTCCTACCGTTCCTAAAGTCTGCCCTTTTGTAACCGTGTCTCCCACTGAAACACACATGCTGTTGCAATGAGCATAATAGGTCTGAAGTCCGCCGCCGTGATCGACTTTAACAATGTTTCCGTAAGAACCGGAATATCCGGCATAAATAACAACTCCGTCAGCAGCAGCACCAAAAGGTGTTCCTGCCGGATTACGCAAGTCTATACCTGCATGCCTTCTGCTTCCTCTGCTAGCTCCATAAGCGGACGATACTTCTATATGCGCCGTTGGTGCGCCTAGAATGCCGCTGGATTTTGCAGAGCTTCCAATGCTGGCAGTATAAGCCGGAACCGCCCCTGTTCCTTTTAAGGAGATTTGATTCTGCGGCTCTGCTAAAATCTGTTCATTTAAAACATTTGAAGCAATAACCGCTCCGTTTTGTTTTATAACCTGTGAAGTTACCTGCTTGCTGCCGCTTACCCCTGCTGTTTGCACTTTGGACTGTCCTCTGTACATTGAGCTTGTATCTTCATAGACAGTTTCATATGGGATAGTCTCTGTGGCCACTACCGTTTCTGTGGTAGTAATAGCTACAAACGGCTTTGATTCATAGAGATTTACTACTGAACCAATTTGCAGCCTGGATGAACTGATTCCAGGATTCATCTTTTCCAGTTCTTCAAGAGACATTCCATTTTTTACAGCAATGTCCCAAACAGTGTCTCCCCCCTGAACCACATAGGTCTTCGGAGTGGCTGTTCCTTTTATAATATAATTAATCGCATCCGCAGCACTCATAACCCATGCAGGTTCGCCGCCTACAGCTTTTGCATCGTAGGGATCCCATCTGATTTCTTTATCAAAAACAACACTTGCATTTGGATCGGATGTATTACTTAGATAATATGCTTTTAATCCTTCAAAAACAGCCTTTGCTTCTTCTTCCGAATCTACTGCCAATACAGTTTTGCCCCCAATGCCTATGAGCCACTGTATATCGTTTGCAGATTTCTCAAGGACAAGGCGTTCTTCTTGAACGGCTTTGCTGTTTCCTATATTCATAGATGTTCCTACAGGCACCATGGGAGTCACGGAGAGAATAGCAGCAAGTGCCAATATCCCAACAGTTCCTCCGGCTATAGCCTTCTGACGCTTTGAAAAGTTCTTTGTGGCCTGCACAATTTTTTCTGAAGTAAAATTATCTTTCATGATACAAATAGTATTTCTTATTTTTTCATTCATATTCTAGATTCCTTTTATCTTTTCTAGCTTTTGCTAGTTTTGTCTATTATCCCCTTTCAAGAGATAGGTTCAGATAACTATCTTACATAGCATACTATTTTTGGCTACCCTGTAATGTTACAGGATTGTTACAAGAAAGTCAACCCTTACCATATGTTCTTCACATAGATTTCACATTAAAAAAAACCGAATCATATTGAAATTTCAATATGATTCCGGTTTTTTTAATCTATATTTTTTTACTTTAGATACGTTACACCATATACCAACATATTACAAGATTGTAACAATTATAATACTAATTTGCGGTACTTCGTAATTCATCCCTTAAACCGGATAATTATTCCACATCCTCAACAGTTACTTTCTTCATGGCCTGCTTTTCTTTCGGCTTATCTGAAAAGTCTCTTTTTACGCTGACAATTTTATCCGCTGTTTCAATTCCTTCCGTAATTTTTCCAAAGGCTGCATACTGTCCGTCTAAATGAGGAGAATCTGCTACCATGATAAAGAACTGTGATCCTGCTGAATTTGGATCCATCGCCCTTGCCATAGATAGAACACCCTTTGTATGCTTTAAATTGTTTTCAAAGCCGTTGGCAGAAAATTCACCCTTAATGGTATGTCCCGGTCCTCCCGTTCCTGTTCCTGTGGGATCTCCTCCCTGAATCATAAATCCTGGAATAACTCGATGGAAAATAAGACCGTCATAAAAACCTGACTTTGCCAATTCTTCAAAGTTCTTAACTGTCTCCGGTGCAATTTCAGGATACAGTTCCCCCTTCATGATGTCTCCGTTTTCCATTTCAATTGTTACAATTTTTTTCATACATTTCTCTCCTTCTATTATTATCTTAATTTAAAGCTATCGTAATTTTTATCCCGTTTTTTTAAGCCGGTCAATACTTCTCTTTCTAAATGGCCTTCGAACTTTTCCAAGCCGAAGAAATAATCCATGAAATCCCAAAGCTCTCCCCTTAAATAATCCGGATAAACATTATCCAGCCCTTTAAGCTCTTCTCTTGAAATAAATTTTACTTCTTTCATCACTTGTTCCTGGCCGAACAGTTCCGGATCATATCCGAGCTCCAAATTTCCTCCGCAGATTCTTGCCAAAAAGAAATTTACAAATCGTTGACCCCGGGCTTCCGAAACTTCTTCCACATGCCAAATAAGCTTCTCTATTTCTACATCAAGTCCTGTCTCTTCTTTTACCTCACGGACAGCCGCCTGATGTGCATCTTCATGTTCTTCAATAGCTCCGCCGGGCACCATCCAAATATCTTTATTTTCATGATGTTGCCTTACCATAAGTATCCTTTTCTCGTCGTCAAATATTACTACTCGTACTCCACCAGCCCACATACTGTTCTCCTATCCTTGTTTTGCAACCTTTTTCAGATGTAAATTGAATTTCATCGATACCAATCTTGCAGCAAGGGTTACACCAAAAGAAGTATAAACCGCGGCATGTTTTCCAAAATAAGGATAAATCGTCATAAAAGCTATTGCGCCCAGGACAGAGGCAACAGCATAAACTTCCTCTCTAAAAACATAAGGAATATCTCCACACATGGCATCCCGAATAACTCCGCCGCCCGTTCCCGTTAAAACAGCTAGCGTTATAACAACAAAAGGCATATATACATCATTTACTAACGCAACTTCTGCTCCTATAGCAGTAAAAGCGGCCAAGCCTATTGCATCACAGAACATTACTACATTATGATATTTAACAATCTTTTTATAAAAGGCTATTACGATAGCAGTTGTCACTAAGCTAATGATTATGTAGAGTGGATTAGCTAACGAAACAGGTACAGGAATATTAATAATAATATCCCGAACAATACCTCCGCCTACTGCTGTTATTATGGCAAAAATGGAGATGCCGTAATAATCCAATTCTTTATCAATAGCCACAAGTGCTCCTGCTGCTGCAAACGCCACAGTTCCTATTAACTCCATTAAAGAAATGAATTCCATTTCTTATTTCTCCTCATTTACTGTTTTAATCGCTCTGACAACAGCTTCTTCCGAAGAAATCTCTTCTTTATCGCATTCCCTTCTAAGTTTATATTCTATCTGTCCATTTACCGCACCTCTTCCTACAGTAATGCGGATTGGAATGCCAAGGAGATCTGCATCCTTAAACTTAACTCCCGGCCGTTCTTTTCTGTCATCCAGCAAAACCTCCACACCTGCTTCTACCAGTTTTGAATAGATAGATTCTGCCATTTCAGCCTGAACTGCATCCTCTGGGCTAACCAGTGTAATAATTACATGATAAGGGGCCACAGACATAGGCCAAATAATCCCGTTCTCATCATGATGCTGTTCTACAACAGCGGCCAAAGTCCTTGTTACTCCAATTCCGTAACAGCCCATAACAATCAGCTGATCTTTTTGATTTTCATCCTTATAATAAGCGCCCATTGAGTCGCTGTATTTAGTACCAAGCTTAAACACCTGCCCTACTTCAATGCCTCTGGCATGCTTTACAGGAGCTCCGCATACCGGACATGGATCTCCGGCCTTAAGCATTTTAATATCAGCTACAATATCCGCCTTATAGTCTCTTCCATAATTTACATTTTTTAAGTGATAATCTTCCTTACATGCTCCTGCACAAAGATTTTTTTGACCCAAAAGCTCACTGTCCACAACAATTTTACAATCATGCAATCCTACTGGCCCTGTAAAACCTCCCACACTTCCTGTGCTCGCTCCCATTTTAGCCTCATCTGCGAAAGCAATTGCATGCTCCGGAATATTTAGTGCATTCACCAGCTTTATCATATTCAGCTCCCTGTCACCTCGGACAAAAGCAGCCACATAACCGTCTTCCTCTTCATTATCATCATAGGTTACAAACAGCAAAGCTTTCATTGTCTGAGTCTGATCTAAGTTTAGGAAGTTGGATACCTCTTCAATAGTCTTTGTTCCCGGTGTATAAACTTCTTCCAAAGCCAGCTCTGCTGCATCAGAAGCCGGTGCATCCTTGCACAAAGCTTTTTCAGTAGTTGCAGCCATATTACATTTTTCGCAATAAGCGATTTCGCTTTCTCCCACCTCGGACAAAGCTGTAAATTCATGAGAATTGCTGCCACCTATAGCTCCTGTATCCGCTTCAACCGCTCTGAAAGTTAATCCGCACCGTGAAAAAATTCTTTCATAAGCATCGTACATATCATCATAGCTCTTATCCAGATCATCAAAATTCCTATCAAAGGAATAGGAATCCTTCATAATAAACTCTCTGCTTCTCATCAAGCCAAATCTTGGTCTTGCTTCATCTCTATACTTTGTCTGAATTTGATAAAGATTTAACGGAAGCTGACGATAAGAGTTCACATCATTTCTAACAATATCTGTAAAGATTTCTTCATGAGTAGGCCCCAGGCAAAAATCCCTTCCGTTCCTGTCTTTTAATCGCCAGAGTTCCGGACCATATTTAAACCATCTTCCGGATTCCATCCAAAGCTCTGCCGGCTGAACTGCGGACATATGGATTTCCTGCGCTCCCTTATCGTCCATCTCTTGTCTGATGATTTCTTCGATTTTTCTTATGGAACGCCATCCAAGAGGCATAAATCCGTAAACACCCGATACCAATTTTCTGATCATGCCTGTCCTTATAAGCAGAATATGACTGGCAATTTCTGCTTCGTTAGGCACTTCTCTTAAAGTTTTCAAATGCATTTTAGACAATTTCATTTTCTATAAGATCTCCTTCAATTATTTATTCAATATGCAGACAGCTTCTGAAGCAATACCTTCTTTCCGTCCGGTAAAGCCCAGTCTTTCTGTTGTAGTCGCTTTTATATTCACCTTATTATGACTTATTTTTAACGTTTCAGCAATATTTATTTTCATCTCATCAATAAAAGGAGACAGCTTAGGCTCTTGGGCTATTATAGTAGCATCGATATTGCCGATACTGTACCCTTTATTTTCCAATAAATCCGAAACATTTTCCAACAATTTCATACTGGAAGCTCCTTTGTACTTTTCATCACTATCCGGAAAGTGCCTCCCTATATCGCCCAATGCAGCAGCACCCAACAGAGCATCCATCACCGCATGTACTAAAACATCGGCATCCGAATGTCCTAACAGCCCCAGCTTATAAGGCACCTCCACACCTCCTAAAATCAACCTTCTGTTTTCAGCAAACCGATGTACATCGTATCCTGTACCAATTCTGTATTCCATAGGCATATCCTCTTTTGTTGTAATCTTTATATTGTCATAACCGCCCTCAACAACGTATACGGGAACTCCCATTCGTTCCACAAGAGCAGCATCATCTGTTCCATAAAATTCTTCGGCACAGGCTTTTTCATAAGCTTTTACAATAATGTTTTTTCTAAAACCCTGAGGAGTCTGCACGCTTCTCAGCTGATTTCTCGGCAGTGTGCTTTTAAACTGTTCCTCATCCTCTATGGTCTTTATGGTATCTTTAACTGCTACGGCAGCAACAGCAGTGCCCTTTTCTACGGCTTTCTCAACGACTCTGTTTATAATGTCTTGAGCAACAAAAGGTCTCGCCGCATCATGCACCAGAACATAATCCATATCCGCCTGCAGCACTTTCAATCCGTTATATACCGAATCCTGCCGTTGGGCTCCGCCGGCAACCACACCCATAAATTTATCAATTCCTTCTAAAAGCTTCTTTGACTTTTCAATATATTCTTCTCCCGTAACGACAAAAAAGCCGTCAATATACTGATTTTGGCTAAACGCCAAAGCAGTTTTAACAAGCACGGGCTTTCCTTCTATTTCTAAAAATTGTTTTGGTATGCCGCCGCCCATCCTTGTACCGGAGCCGGCAGCGGCTATTATTACAGCTATTTTTTTATTTTTGTGCATATAGTTATCTCTTTGGTTTTGCGAAAATCATACGTCCTGCCGATGTCTGCAATACACTGGTTACAGTGACAGTAATCGTTTGTCCGATATATCTTCTTCCTTCTTCAACAACAATCATTGTTCCATCATCAAGATAGGCAACTGCCTGATTATTTTCTTTCCCTTCCTTCACAAGGAACAGCTTCATATCTTCACCCGGAAGAACCACCGGCTTTAGTGTATTTGCCAGTTCATTGATATTCAGAACTTTAACGCCCTTTATTCCGGCAACCTTATTTAAGTTAAAGTCATTGGTAACCACTTTGCCATTCATAATTTGCGCCAGCTTCAGCAGCTTAACATCTACCTCAGGAATTTCATCCAAGGATTTTTCTGAAGCCGTATTGTAAATTTCAATACCATAATCCTCTTGAATTTTATTTAAAATATCAAGTCCTCTTCGTCCTCTGTTTCTTTTCAGTCCGTCAGAAGAGTCAGCAATATGCTGTAATTCGAGCAATACAAACTCTGGAATTACAATGTTTCCCTCAATAAATCCCGTTTTCATAATATCGGATATTCTTCCGTCAATGATCACACTTGTATCGAGTATCTTGGGAGTAGCATCAGCCTGTTTATTTTTGGATTTGAAAGGTTGTCCTGTCTTACTTCTGGCCAGCCATGCACTGGTGACATCTTTAAATCTTTTTGTTGCGATAATAACACCTAAATATCCCAAAATAAAATAAGTGATAATGGTTAAAATTGTCCCCATGTAGAAAAATTGAATAGTAGCATAGATTTGGCTCACTAGAAAAGCAATAATCAGTCCAACAATCAAACCAAAGGTTCCCGATGCAATATCATTGTTGGATACTCCCTGTAAATCCGACTCAATCCCTTTTGCAACTTTAATGCTGTGCTTACCCAGGCTAGGTGTTGCTCTAAAAAATATAATTCCAAAAATAATAGCAAAACACAACCCAGTTACTGTCAGCTGTGTTTCTGTGAATTTACTTTCTAAAGTGGTTCCTGACAAACCATAAAGAAATCCACAGAGCAAGAACACACCATACCCTATAATACCGCCGATTATAGTTAAAACACCTCTTAGCAGTTTCTTTATCATCTCTTCACCCCCTTTCAAATTTGCGTTTGTCCCCTACATAAATTTTAAGGGTTTATAGCTAAAAGCATTATTGATGAGCTAAAATTAGATTGCTTCATCAATAATAGCATTTGCTTCACTCTGTTCAATATCCTTTACTAAAATTATTTCGCTGAGTAAAATCTGCTTTGCATTTAACAATAATTTCTTTTCTCCGGTAGACAGTTTTTTCTGCCTGTCCATGCGCACCAGATTTCTGACTACTTCAGCAACCTCCACCACATCACCGGTTTTTAACTTTTCCATATTTTCACGGTGTCTTCGATTCCAATTGCTGGGCATCTCTGTAGAGTCCCCTTTTAGAATAGACATAACGCCTTTCAGTTCTTCTTCAGAAATGATTTCTCGTACCCCTATGCTGACACTTGCTTCTACAGGAATCATAACCTTCATATCCCCGCAAGGCAGCCTCAGGATATAATACTTTCTTGTTTCCCCGAGAATTTTCTTTTCTTCTATTTCTTCAATAATACCAGCACCGTGCATTGGATACACGACTTTGTCTCCTACCGTATACATAACATCCCCTCCAATACATACTTCTAGTATATATTAAATTTTCGGTTCATGTCAAGCACACAAATTTTTTAGTTTATCACACAGTTTTTTTTTATGTCAATAATAAAGCTGTTAATTTTTCTATGAAAATTTTAGTTTCATTTATCCAGCTCGAAGTAAAAAGTACTTCCTTTGCCTTCTATGCTTTCTACCCCATAGCGTCCATTATGAAGCAGAATTATTTCTTTGACAATAGATAATCCCAACCCTGTACCCTTGGACTCTCTAACATGGTTCGTGCTGGCTTTATAATATCGCTCCCATATCTGATTTATTTCATCAGGAGAAATGCCCATACCATGATCGGATACCTCACATCTGGCGATACCATTTATATCGGATATTTTCACGATAACCTTCTTGTCTTCTCCGCAATATTTAATAGCATTATTGACCAAATTCGAAACAACACGCTTAATTTTATTCTCATCTGCATCAACCATAATTTCTTCTTCCGGACACTCAAGGATAAATTGGTATCCGTCACTGCTTTCATATATTCCAAAAGTATTGATAATGCTCTGTGCCATCTCAGATAGATTGAAACGTCTTTTTTCCAAGGGTGTCACGTGAGTTTGAAGTCTTGACAGATCAAGCATATCACTAACTAGCAGGTTTAATCGATCGGCTTCTTCAATTATCACATCTAAATGAGCCTTTCGTTTTTCCGGATTGTCTCCTGAGAGATCCCGGATCATTTCCGCATAGGATTTAACCATGGTGAGGGGGGTTCTTAAATCATGAGAAACATTTGCAATTAAGTCTTTTCTCAGTGCATCCGTTTTCTCCAATTCTACGGATGTCATATTTAAAGTGTCTGCCAACTGTATAATTTCCGTATAATGTCCTCCCTCAAAAGAAACACCATACTCTCCTGCCGCCAGTTTTTCTGCGGATTTTTTTATATTCCGTATGGGCTTGGAAATCCGGTTAGACAAATACAGAGACAAACAAAAAGCCATACACAGAGAAATAATGGTAACATAAAACAGCTGATTTCTCAAGATACCTACGGTAGAATCTACCGGAAACAAAGGAGAAAAAATATATAAGATTACTTTTCCGTCTTCTGATTTTTCTAGAAAGCTGGCATATGCTAAGGTTTTTTTATCTCCATGCCCGGGACTTTTTTGAGGAATAATAACCGAAGCACTTCTGCGGTTATCTTCAAATAAAAGCTTTCGGACAGTATTCATTTCCGGCAGATACATGTAAACCGGCATTCTTCCAGATTCATTACCCGGAGAAAACAAGATGGCATCATCTGTTTCAATTTGAATATACATATCGTTTGTTACGGACAGAGCCCGAATGGTTTCTAAAAAATCCTCCTTGCCATATTTATCGGCAATGACATTGGCTACCCGGTTAGTCTCTGTAATTTTCATTTCCTGATAATAAGTATTTAGAAAGAAAATCTGTAAAAGCCATAAGAGGGATAGTAAAAAAGCTGCAAACAGCACAAAATAGGCCCACAGTTTAAAGTTTATACTGTTTTTATCAAAATTGATTTTAGGTATTCTAACATTTTCCATTCTATGCCTCAAATTTATATCCTACACCTCTTAATGTAACAATAAAATCACGATATGGTCCCAGATTATTTCTTAAATTTTTTATATGTGTGTCAATGGTCCGATCGTCCCCAAAAAAGTCATATCCCCAGATATCGGATAATAGTTTATCTCTGGATAAAGCTAAATTGCAGTTCTTTGCAAGATAGAACAGCAGATCGTATTCTTTTGGCGTCAGCTCTATTTTTTCTCCGTCCACCAGAACTGTCCTGGCGGGAATATTAATGGAAAGGCCTTTAAAATTCAGAACCTCCTGCTCTGCCATCTGTGCAAAAGATTTTCGAGCTAAAACAGCGTGTACTCTCGCCATTAATTCTTTCGGACTAAAAGGCTTTACCACATAATCATCCACACCCAGCTCAAAGCCAAACAGCTTATCATATTCCTCGCCTCTGGCTGACAGCATGATTACCGGGGTATCTTTAAATTTTCGAAGTTCTTTACAAGTGGAGAATCCATCCAGCTTCGGCATCATGACATCCAGAATAATTAAATCATAATCATTTAATTTGCAGAGCCCTATAGCTTCCATTCCGTCTGCTGCCTCATCCACCTCATGGTTATTAAATTCAGCATATTCTCTTATAACTTCTCTAATCTTAATCTCATCATCAACTATTAACAATTTACTCATGCTATACCTCTTTTATTTTCACTCAGCATCTAACCTCTTCCATATGCCACTATCAATAGTGTAAACATAAAAAGTGATAGATTTGTGATAATATTAAATATATTATATGTAATTTTAACATATCTTCCGGGCAAATGAACAAGATTTTTATTGTTTATTTGATTCCATGATGCTAGAATATCTTTGTTATTTTAATTATCATTTATTATAGAGAAAAGAGAGATGAAAATGAAAACTGAATTAAAAGAAAAGTATGGTCTTATTACGGCTATAGCTATGGTTGTTGGTATCGTTATCGGCAGCGGAGTTTTCTTCAAAGCGGAGAAAGTACTTAACGCCACGGGAGGCAACCTTCCTCTGGGCATTTTAGCCTGGATTATCGGCGGTCTCATTATGATTACATGTGCGTACACCTTTGCCGTCATGGCTACCAGATATCAGTATGTAAATGGTATCGTAGACTATGCCGAAGCCACCATGGGAGGCCAATACGGATATTATGTGGGCTGGTTCATGGCACTGATCTATTATCCTACTCTTACATCAGTTTTAGCCTGGGTATCTGCCAGATATACCAGCGTACTGTTTGGCTTTGACATTACCGGGGGAGAATGTATGACTATTGCATGCTTCTTTTTAATCGCCAGTTTTGCTTTAAACTCCTTGTCACCTGTGCTCTCCGGTAAATTTCAGGTTTCAACCACAGTCATCAAACTGATTCCGTTGTTTTTAATGGCAGTCGTAGGAACAATTGTAGGTCTGTCCAACGGAATGACTGCACATAATTTTACCAACGTGGTTCAAAAGGTTGATACTTCTCACGCACTTTTCACGGCAGTAGTTGCTACGGCCTTTGCTTATGAGGGCTGGATTATTGCTACCAGTATTAATGCGGAACTAAAAAATTCAAAAAGAAATCTCCCTATTGCATTGGTTTGCGGAACATTTATTATCATGGCAGTCTATATTCTCTATTATGTAGGACTGGCAGGAGCGGTCAGCAATGAAGTAATGATGGCCGGCGGAGAAGCCGGAGCTAAGCTGGCATTTGAAACCATCTTCTCCAATATCGGCGGTACACTTATCTTTGTCTTTGTCATCATTTCATGTTTAGGTACATTGAATGGTCTCATGCTGGGATGCACCAGAGGAATCTATTCCATTGCCGCCAGACATCAGGGACCCAGACCGGATATTTTCAATCAGATTGATCCCGTTACCAACATGCCTACTAACTCTTCCGTTTTAGGCGTACTGTTATGCGGAATTTGGCTGTTATTCTTCTATGGTGCCAATCTTACGGCTCCATGGTTTGGTTTCTTTTGCTTTGACTCATCAGAACTTCCCATAGTAACGCTATATGCTTTTTACATTCCAATCTTTCTGATGATGATGAAAAAAGAAAAAGATTTATCGTTCTTTAAGCGGCTTCTTATGCCAACAATTGCTCTTGCCGGCTGTATATTTATGATACTTGCGGCTTGTTTTGCCCACGGCAAAGCTGTCATTGCATATTTAATCATATTTGCAGTTATCATGATCATCGGCATCCTTTTCGGAAAAACAAAGGAATCTTTTTCGGCCAGATAAAAATAGACTTCCATAAAAATGTCAGCAGTGAATCACTGCTGACATTTTTGATTATATCAAGCTTTTTTCTTCTAAAAAGTCTCTTGCCACCAACTTTGGTTCTTGTTGTAATTCATCCACTTTGTAGTTTAATTCCATCATAACTTCATCTGAAAGGACTGTGTTTAACCGTTGAATAACCTCCGCAATTTCCGGATATTTCTCATAAGTTTCTGTTCTGACGATGGGAATTGCATAGTAAGGCGGGAAGAATTTTTTATCATCAACCAGTGTCCTCAAATTAAACTTCTTTAGAAGCCCGTCTGTTGCAAATGCATCAATCACATCAATTTCTCCATTTTCAAGAGCAACATATCTGGGCCCTCCGTCCAATGTAAGTGAATTCTTAAATTTAAAGTTATAAGCTCTTGTAAGACCAGCCAAACCATCTGCTCTATTGGCAAATTCAAAAACAACTCCGGCAGTCAACTGATCGGCAACGCCGGCAAGATCACTTAAAGTTTCCAGCTGATATTTCTCAGCTGTTTCTTTTTTTACTGCTAGTACAAAGGTATTATTGAAATTCAGTTGGTTTAATATCTGTAGATCATATTTTTCTTTTAACTCTTTTTTTACAGTATTATAGACCTGTTCCATATCACTTATGGGCGGATGTTTTAACAAATCAGCATAAGCCGTTCCAGTATAATCAATATACATATCAATTTCCCCTGTTTTAATAGAAGAAAAACAAACCTGAGTTCCTCCCAGTTCTAATTTTCTATTCACAGAAATGTCCGTATGGGCCTCAATCATATCGGCTACAAGGTTTCCAATTATTGCTTGTTCCGTGAAATCTTTTGAACCAATCGTAATACTTCTTTCCTGCTCTGCCTGACTTCCCAGTTCAATGAAAATCAGACTTGCTATAAGCACTATGCAAACCGATGCCAATGTATATTTTTTTACTTTGATATTCCTCTTTTTACTGCTGCTGAAATTTTTCTGCATGCTTATAGGCGTAACTATTTTTTCAACTACTGAAGCCAGCAAGTCCACTGCCAATGCAAGAATACAAGCAGGTATAGCTCCTGCCAAGATTTGATAATTATTTACTGTCCTAATCCCTGAAAAGACCAAGTAACCTAATCCTCCCGCCCCAATAAATGCAGCCATTGTCATAAGACCTACGGCCGTCACTGCAGAAATTCTTACGCCTGCCATAATAACGGGTAATGCTAATGGAATCTGAACTTTCGATAAGATTTGAAATTTGTTTAGACCAATCCCTTTTGCCGCCTCAACAGTCTGCGGATTTATATTATCAATTCCTGTATAAGTATTTTTGATGATGGGTAATAAAGAATACAAAATAACGGTGACTATAGCTGGTAAAGTGCCTATTCCCAAAATGGGAATCATAAAACCCAGCAGCGCCATACTGGGAATGGCCTGAACCACATTAGCAGCTCCTAAAACAGGTTTATTTATCTTTTTAATATAACAAATTAAAATACCTAACGGTACGCCTATTAATATTGCACATATTACGGAAATCATTGTTAATTTTACATGCTCAATAGATAGATTTACTATTTGCTCCTGATTCTGCATTATATATTCCGCAAAACCTTTTAAGAATTCTAATAAATTCATATTAATCAACCTCCACCTCTATATATTGCTGGCTCAGCGTCGTAACAAGACTGCTTTTTGTTACCAAACCCTTTAATATATTTTTATCATCGACGATTGGTATTATGGAAGTATGATATTCATTTACAATTTTCAATGCATCCAATATGTTATCCTTAGGAGACAATTTTATAAAATCAGTCTTCATAAGACTATTGATTTTCTGGGATTTATCATCAATATTTCTTAAATGCTTGGCCTTAACGACTCCCTGCAGCTGTCGTGTCTCAGAGTCTACTATAAGCAGGCTGTCTACCTTATTTTGTCTCATTTTATCAATACATTTCAGAATGGGGAGCTCTCTTGATGCCGTTATGGGTTTGTCCAACATAATGTCTCCCAATTTTATGAATTCAGGGGAACTCCAAATTCTGTTTTTCCCGACAAAATTTGATACAAAGTCATCAACAGGATTTTTAAGTATATTTTCAGGTGTATCGTATTGGAGTATTTCTCCATTTTTCATAATACAGATTTTATCCGCTATTTTAATGGCTTCTGCCATATCATGGGTTACAAATACAATCGTTTTATTTATCTTTGACTGCAATTCTACTAATTCATCCTGCAAATCCGACTTCGTAATAGGATCTAATGCAGAAAAAGGTTCATCCATTAAAATTATGTCCGGATTCGTTATAAAAGCTCTGGCTACTCCCACCCTCTGCTGTTGTCCTCCGCTTAATTCCCTTGGATATCTTTCCAGAAACTCCTTCGGTTCTAACCCAACCATTTTCATCACTCTAAGAGTCTCTTCTTCAATGATTTCTTTACCCATCTTCTGGGTTTTAGGGATTATCTGAATATTTTCCTTTACTGTCATATGCTGAAAGAGCCCAGTTTGTTGAATTACATACCCAATTTTCCGTCTAAGCTCAGTTGCCTCTGTTTTTTTTATGTCCTGATCATTAATATAAATCTTACCAGATGTAGCTTCAATGAGCCGGTTAATCATTTTTAACAGCGTAGTTTTACCACAGCCACTTTCTCCTATTATGACAATAAGCTTGCCTTTGTCCATTTCAAGGTTCAAATCCTTGATGATTGTTTTGGTTTTATATCGTTTACAAACATTTTCGAATCTAATCATAATACCTCCTTACTTTCAATCCAACAACCTTATTATATATACAAGTTGTTACTTTTGTCAAATTTCCACATAAGGATGATTGCGTCAAGTTAGAATG
>DKLE01000182.1 GCA_002455605.1 Firmicutes bacterium UBA6648 | reverse complement strand
ACATGGACATAAATACCATCATAGCAACAGTTGGAAGTGAAAATTTTATAAGAGAAGTAAAGTTAAAATCTTTCTGTAATGAATTGTTCATAATAGCTCCTTCAAATATAGTCTATAGTATATTAATTACCTAAAATAATTAATATATATATAATAAACTATACGGTAACAATATAGTCAATAAAAAAATAAAGATAAAAAATACTTAATTACTATTGACAAAAATTATTTATTAGGATAAATTATTATTAAGGAAATATAGGAGAATAAATGATGTGAAAACAAGAAATACCATTCAAAAAAATTTAATAAAGAATACCGTATTAAATTTAAAAAATCATCCTTCTGCAGAAGAGATTTACAGTGAAATAATTAAAACAAACCCTTCTGTAAGCAAAGGGACGGTTTATCGAAATTTAGGCATTTTAGCAGACAATGGAGAAATATTAAGAATTGAAATGCCCAATTCTCCTGACCGGTTCGATTTCCGCTTGGAAAAGCATTATCATATTCAATGTGATAATTGCGGTAAAGTATTTGATCTTGATGTTCCATGTATAGAAGAACTGGAGCATATAAAAGATAAAGAGTTTTTAGTAACAGGATATCAATTAGTATTTAAAGGCATTTGCAAAGAATGTAAGGAGGGTTAATAAGTTGGATAACAGTGCACTATTTAAAATTGGATATGGGCTTTATGTTTTGACGGCTAAAGATGGCAGCAAAGATAATGGCTGCATCATTAACACAGTAATGCAGGTTACAAGCTCACCCCTTGTTATTGCTCTGGGGGTAAATAAGCAGAACTATACTCACGATATGATAATGAAAACAAAAGAATTTAATGTATCGGTGTTGAATGAAAAATCTCAGTTCTCTATCTTTCAGAACTTTGGCTTTCAGTCGGGGAAAGATGTGGACAAGTTTGCAGATTTCAAGGCAGTAGACAGAACAGAAAATGGTATTTTATATATAACTGAAAATACAAACGCATACATTTCCGGAAAGGTTTTGGAAGCTATCGATTTTGGAACACATACCCTATTTAAAGCCGAAGTGGTTGATGCTAAGAGTTTTTCCGGGGAAGAAACCCTAACTTACAGTTATTATCAAAAACATATAAAACCGGCACCAAAACCGGCAGAAAAGCCAGGATGGAGATGCAAGATATGCGGATATGTATATGAAGGCGATCCACTTCCGGAAGACTTTGTCTGTCCGATTTGCAAGCACGGCGCAGTTGATTTTGAAAAAATTAATATATAAAAAGGAGAGAATATTATGGAACTTAAAGGAACAAAAACAGAAAAAAACTTAAGAATGGCTTTTTCAGGAGAATCAGAGGCAAGAAACAAATATACTTATTTTGCTTCAAAGGCTAAGAAAGAAGGCTATGAACAGATTGCAGCATTATTTTTAAAGACGGCAGAAAATGAAAAAGAACATGCTAAGCTTTGGTTTAAGGCTCTTGGCGGTTTAAATGATACAGCAGCGAATCTTTTGTCCGCAGCTGAAGGTGAGAACTATGAATGGACAGATATGTATGAAGGCTTTGCAAAGGATGCAGAAGAAGAGGGCTTCACAGCTTTAGCAGAACAGTTTAGAGCAGTAGCTCAGGTTGAAAAGCATCACGAAGAAAGATACAGAGCACTGTTAAATAATGTTGAAACAAAAACAGTATTTTCAAAGCCGGAAGAAAAGGTTTGGGAATGCCGTAACTGCGGACACCTTCATACAGGTAAAGAAGCTCCTGGAGTATGTCCGGTTTGCAATCATCCGCAGAGTTTCTTTGAAGTAAGAAAAATAAATTATTAATAAAGATTCCTTTCGGGGAATAAGCAAAGCAAAGACGTAAAACTTCTAATGAAGCTGCCCATTTCGTAAAGATTCAGGGCAGCTTTTTAAAATACAAGATAGCCAGAGTTTTGGTCAAAATTGCTTTGAAAACTCTTCTAGAAAGCTTCCATCCATTCGGTATACGCGAATGTCTTTTATCATCTTAGCTCCCCAATTTCTGTAATGTTCGGCAGCAGATTCATTCCAGTCATGTACCCACCATTCTAAGCGGCCGCAGTCTCTTTCCTCTGCGATATTGGCAAGGAAAGAGAGCATGGCCTTTCCGTACCCTTTTCCTCTCATTTCAGGCTCAATGAAAAGATCTACCAGAGCAATTCCGGGTTTACCCAGAAAAGTAGAGAAACTATTATGAAAGAAAGCAAAGCCGACCGGCGTTTCTTGGAATTCACCGATCAGGCATTCCGCTCCATTTTCATCAAACATATTTTTCTCTAAAAGTTCAGAAGTTACGGACACATCTTCAAGTTCGTTTTCATAAGATGCTAAGTCTTTTATGTACTTTACTATGAGAGGAGCATCCTTTTTTTCAGCAAATCGAATAGTAAAGTCCGGTAAATTAGTTTTTATCATCATAAAACCTCCCTTTCTATGCAATAGCATATAATATTTGGAAAGTGGACGCAATCCTAAAAAATAAAATCTAAAGTGCAAAGGTCCTAAAGCAGCATATATGGAAGTAAATAACAAAAATACTTGTCACATAAGGTTTGAAAGGTTGCTGTGGGCATGGTAAAATAACAATGCTATATAATACGTACTTCAAGGATTCACAATAAATAAGGGTGAAGGAGCCGGCCAGGGAATTGAAACAATTGGAATATTTGGTAACTGCTGCGGAAGCAGGAAGTTTCAGCAACGCATCGGAAGTTTTGTATACAACCCCTTCAAATGTTAGCAAGGTAATTAAAAAATTAGAAAAAAGTTTGCAGATGACACTTTTCACAAGACGGGGTACTGGAGTATGCTTGACGGCGGAAGGCGAGAAAGTATATAAGCATGCATTGGAGATCATAAAAAGAATTGATCATATTGAAACCATCAACAGAGAAAAAAAGTCACAGTTTTTATCAATTTCTATGAACCCAAGCAATTGTTTGGCAACTATTTTTGCCAGGTTTTGTAAACAGCAGGAGGGAAAGGCCATATCTTTTCGGATGCTGGAGGGAAGTGTTAATGAGATAATAAGCAATGTGGAAAAGGATATCTCGGAGATAGGCTTTATTTATGTAGCAGATAAGCAAAAAGTAATTTTTGAACATATTTTAAAGAGGAAAAAATTGGAATTTGTTACGATCAAAGAATCAAGCCTATCGTTGGAGGTAGGAGAAAATAACCCTATAGCCAAAAAAACGGATATCACAGCAGATCAATTAAAAGAATTACAGTATATCAAGCATTATGAAGATGCCTATTCCCGATCCCATCACTTGCAAAGGACGATAGAGGAACTGGGGATCTCAAAAAATCTGGATAACGCTGTTACAACAAATAGTGACTACGCCTTGATTCGAACGCTGGAACACACAAACCGGGTTTATCTCAGCTATAGACTGAATTCTGAAATAGAAAAAGATTTTTCTATTAGAAGTATACCCATTAAGTGTTCAGACGGAAAGATACACCTTGGTTATGTCAAACGGGAAAAAGAAATACTTTCTCACTTGGCAGAACAATTTTTAGAGCTGATCTTAAGTGAAATATGACAAAATGGAATGAAGAGGCATTCCAAAATGAGTATAACATCCCATCGCCAGCTATGATAAAATTGAAAAGAAAATAAATAATTAAATTAGAAGACAAAAATACAAGTTCCATAAGGATTAATAGAGAAATTGGTGGAAATCCAATACGAACCCGTCACTGTAATAGGGAGCTTTTTTACAGTATGCCACTGGGAGAACTGGGAAGGCGTAAAAAAGCGGTGAACTTAAGTCAGGAGAACTGCTTGTATTTAGTTGTACAATTTCTGCGGTTATTGGGAAGTACTCAGATAATATATATTTGTATTAATATTAATATTAATTATATTGATCTTTTTTAAAGACCGTATTTTGCGGTCTTTTTTTAGTGGTTTGGTAAAGGTTTTATAGGGAGAACAAGGATGAATTTGATCAGCATAAGAAATGAAATAAAAAACAGAAATAAAAAAATCCAGGGATTTACGGCAATTGAGGAGGAAGGCCTTTTATTGCCCGTTACCATTCTTTGCGGGAAGGAAGCGGGAAAAACAATTTTAATAACAGGAGGTATTCATAATGCGGAATATGTGGGCATTCAGGCAGCTATTCAATTAACAGAGCTTTTAAAGCCTGATGATATAACTGGAAACATCATTATTCTGCCGCTGGTAAACCGTACAGGCTTTGAACATCGGACTATGAGCTGTGTTTATGAAGACGGAAAAAATATCAACAGAGAATTCCCAGGAAGTAAAGAGGGAACTTTAGCGGAAAGAATCTGTTATTTTATGGAGAAAGAACTTTTTTCACAGATAGATTATTACATAGACTTGCATTGCGGTGACGGCTATGAGGAGCTAAAAGCTTATGTGTATTGTCAAGGAAAGGCAAGTGAAGAGGTTTGTCAGATCTCAGAGAAAATGGCAAGACAGGTGGATGTACCATATATCGTAAAATCCCAAAGCGGAACAGGGGGGGCATATAATTATGCTGGTACTATGGGGATTCCGGGAATTTTACTGGAGAGAGGGAATCTTGGAATTTGGTCTGAAAGGGAAGTGGAAGCGGATATAGAGGATGTGACGAAAATTTTACGGATGCTGGGATTTTTCCAAGATAAGGGGCAAAGAAAAAACTCAGAGGCTTATCTTATCACAGAAGCCTTTTATCAGAATGCAGAGAAAACAGGATGCTGGTATCCCAAATACCGTGCAGGGGATATCGTAGAAAAAGATGCAATCCTCGGAGAAATCAAAGACTATTTTGGAAACATACTTGAAACACATGTCGCTAAGGAAAAGAGTGTTATTCTATATCAAACGGGCAGTCTTTCGGTTTTAGAAGGTGAAACAGTCATTGCGTACGGTAAACTGACAGATTAAAAAGACATCCTTGTAAGGCATAAAAAATTAGGAGGAAGGATTGTGAGTAAGAAGCAATTTGGAAATCGTCTGCTGGAAATAATCGTTGTTTTATTGGGAATAAGCTTCATTACATTTGGTTTAACTTATCTTGCTCCGGGAGATCCTGTCCGGACCATGTACGCTGTGACGGGCAGCATACCCAGTGAAGAGGTTCTGGAAAAGACAAGAGAGTCCATGGGATTAAATAGGCCGTTTTTAGTGCAATACTGGAATTGGCTATCAGGGTGCCTTTCCGGTGACTTTGGGATTTCTTATTCCATGAACAAGCCGGTGGCTGAAATACTTTTAGATAAAATATGGCCTACATTAAAGCTGGCCTTTGTTTCATTATTGTTCATGGTTGTTATATCGATTCCCTTTGGCATGCTGGCAGCATTAAAGAGAAACAAAGTAATCGATTACGTAATTCGGGGAAGTAGTTTTCTGGGAATATCAATACCTAATTTCTGGATTGGGTTAGTTTTATTGTATGTAATGGCAGTAAAGCTAAGGCTGCTATCTGTGGTATCGGCAGGAAATGGATTGGAGAGACTGCTTCTGCCAGCGGTAACCCTAGCCTTTGCTATGTCCGCTAAATATACAAGACAAGTACGAACGGCCATCCTGGAGGAGCTGAATCAGGATTATGTAATTGGAGCCAGGGCCAGAGGAATGGGGGAAGGTATCATTTTATGGCGGCATATATTCCCCAATGCTTTGCTTCCCCTCATAACCCTGCTGGGGTTGTCCCTGGGCTCATTACTTGGAGGTACTGCGGTAGTAGAAGTAATCTTTTCATATCAAGGTCTGGGAAACATGGCGGTTTCTGCCATTAAAGCATATGATTATCCTCTGATTCAGGCCTATGTCCTTTGGATCGCGCTGATCTATATGATTATTAATGTAGTAGTAGATATGTCATATTCTTATTTGGATCCAAGAATTCGTAAGAGGAGTTAGATATGAAAAAATTAGTTGAATTCATAAAGCACAATAAGCAGTTCTCAATTCTTTCCGCATTGGCAATCATTCTTGTACTGACAGCAGTTTTTGCCCGCTATATTGCCCCATTCAGTCCATATGAGTCTCATTTAACGGAAGCCTTTCTTCCGCCCAACGGCGTTCACTGGTTTGGAACCGATAAATTGGGAAGAGATGTGTTAACTCGTGTTATATATGGGCTTCGAGTATCCCTTACCGCTTCGTTGATTTTAGTTTCGACTGTTTTGATAATTGGCGCTGTTTTGGGGACAATTGCCGGGTTTTATGGGGGACTTGCAGATGCTGTGATAATGAGAATTTCAGATATGATGATCTCTTTTCCCGGCATGGTGCTTGCCATCGCAGTTGCAGGCATCATAGGTGCCAGTGTAACCAATGCTATCATCGCACTTGTGGCGGTCAGCTGGACAAAATATGCAAGACTGGCCAGAAGCTTGGTGCTAAAGATAAGGCATAAGGATTATATTTATGCAGCCCAGCTGCTGGGAACAAAAAATACAGACATACTAAAGCATCATTTGATACCCAACGCATTGCCCACATTAATCATTACAGCGGCCACAGATATAGGAACCATGATATTGGAATTAGCGGGACTTTCCTTTTTAGGCTTTGGTGCCCAGCCCCCTATAGCAGAATGGGGACTGATGCTCAATGAAGGACGGTCATATATGTTTGACTGTCCGTGGCTGATGGTCTTTCCCGGTATGGCAATATGCATTGTGGTTATTATTTTTAATTTATTAGGAGATTGTTTGCGGGATATCTTAGACCCGAGACAAATATAAAAATTGTAGGAGGATTTAGAATGAAACTTAGAAAAAGAGTCACAGCATTGATATTAGTAGTGGTCGCAGCAGTTAGTCTCTTAAGTGGGTGCGGGACAGGGGGCGAAGAAAGCAGCGGCAAAACCTTGAATTTCGGATGCACCAATTTTTCCGATTCCTTAGACCCCTCAGCAATGGTAAATGCTGCTTGGTGCGTTTCCAGATATAGTATTGGTGAAGGTTTATTCCGATTTGACGAGGAGATGAACGCTCAGCCATATTTATGTGATAAATATGAAGTGGATGCTACAAAGACTCTATGGAAATTTCACATAAAAGAGGGAGTAAAGTTTTCTAACGGACAAGACGTAACCGCTTCAGCAGCTGCGGATTCAATTAAATATATGTATGACCAGGAAGCAAAAGGTAAAGGAACCTCCACTCCGTCTGTATTTATGAAATATGAGTCCATAAGTGGAGATGATGAGACGGGTGTTGTTGAAATTGTAACGAGTAAGCCGTATGCAGATTTATGTGCAGTATTGGCACATCCTTATTTTTCAATTCTCGATGTAAATGCAGAAACGGATATGGCAGCTAATCCCATTGGAACCGGCCCTTATGCCATAGAAAAATATGACACGGGAGTATCCATAGCTATGGCAGCTAATAAGTATTATTGGAATGGACAAGTTCCTTACGAGCATGTAAACATTATATTTATTGATGATAGTTCAACAAAAGCAATGGCATTGAAGAGCGGAGATGTGGATATTGTGGAAAATATCGTAACATCAAGTGATCTGGACAGTTTAAAGCGCTCTTCGGATTTCCAGGTTTCTGAAACCATCGGCATGCGCTGTGGATTCTCTTATATTAACCAGAAAGGTATATTGGCTGACAGCAGCCTTCGCAAAGCAATTCTTCTTGCATTGGACGATGAGACCATGTGTGATGTAACGGTAGGAGGCATGTATACAGCAGGCTGCTCGGTTCTCCCTTCCACTTTAGATTACGGATATGAGAACTTAAAGGATGCAACTCCTTATGATGTACAGAAGGCAAAGAAACTTCTAGATGATGCGGGAATTGTTGACACCAATGGTGACGGATACCGGGAATTAAATGGTAAGAATATTAATTTGAATTATTTGACTTATGACAGCAGAAATTTAACAGATTTTACGGAAGCAGTGGCGGCACAGCTGGAAGCTATCGGAATTAAAGTGACGGTAAAAACCACCGATGCAGATACGGAATGGAATATGCTGGTAGCAGGAGAGTATGACTTACTGGCAACTAACTGGATGACCGTTCCTGTAGGGGATCCATATTCCTACCTGGATAATTGGTACAGTAAATCAACAGCAAATTACTGCGGTTACGCAAATGACAATTATGATCGGTTATATGAGCAGCTGGAAAAAGAAATGGATATTAAAAATCGTGGAGAGATGATACAGCAGCTTCAGCAGATTTTGATTGATGATGCAGCTGTTTTGATTCATGGTTACTACCACAGTAACATGTGCAGTTCGAAAGCCGTTACAGGAGCAGAAATTCATACGGCGGACTATTACTGGATCACAACAGCTATAAAACCGGCTAAGTAAAAACAGGAGGCGGAATTATGCTTAGCATTGAAAATATGTCAATACAATATCAAAGGGAAGCGGTGGTACAGGATTTTAGCCTGAATATAGAAAAAGGCGAAATTGTAGGCATCGTGGGAGAAAGCGGAAGCGGAAAAACTTCCGTTATCCGCGCGGTAATGGGTTTGCTTCCTTCAGGCGGAGCGGTAACTCAAGGAGATATAGTTTTTAACGGCAGCTCTGTGATGAAGTACTCCAAAACACAGTGGAATCAAGTTAGAGGCAGTAAGATCTCAATGATATTTCAAGATTCCGGCATGATGATTAATCCGATGAGAAAAATTGGCAGCCAGTTTGTAGAATACATTCGTTACCACGAAAAAGTATCGAAGAGAGAGGCCTGGGATAGAAGTATAGACATGCTGGAAAAAATGAGGCTTTCTGCCTGTGAAAATATCATGCACAGCTATTCCTTTGAATTGAGCGGCGGGATGCGGCAGAGAGTCGGAATTGCTATGGCCATGACCTTTCAGCCTCAGCTGTTGCTGGCAGATGAGCCCACCAGTGCACTGGATGCAACAACTCAGGCCCAGATTGTACACCAGATGCTGGAGCTGAGAGAAGCATTCCATACGGGTATTGTTATTGTTACGCACAATCTGGGAGTAGCAGCATATATGGCCGACAAAATTGTTGTGATGAAGGACGGAAAGATTGTAGATATGGGAGACCGGGAATACATTTTAAAGAATAGCGGCAGTGAATATACGAAAAAGCTGCTGGACTGTGTTCCGTCTTTAGAAGGTGAAAGATATGTTTAAAGAAGAAAATTTGGTTTTAAGCACCAAACATATTACGAAGAAATTTACAGTATCCCGTAATCGGTCTCTTGTAGCCTGTGATAATGTTTCCCTAAATTTCTATAGAGGCAGAACCCTTGGACTGGTGGGAGAAAGCGGCTGCGGTAAAAGTACATTTATGAAAATGATTGTACAGCTGGAAAACCCAACAGACGGAAAGATTTTTTATCGAGGCAGGGACATTACCCAGTTAAGGGGAGAGGCACTGCGGCAGCATAGAAGACGTATTCAAATGATATTTCAGGATCCTTCTTCAGCCTTTAATCCAAAGATGAAAATAAAAGAAATCATCTGCGAGCCCCTTATCAACTATGGTTTAATTAAGAAGTATGAAGGCGATGCCGTTGCAAGGAAATACCTTCAGATGGTAGAACTAGATCCAGGAATGCTGGATCGCTATCCGCACAATCTAAGTGGAGGCCAAAGACAGCGTATTGGAATTGCACGGGCTCTGACACTGGAGCCGGAGGTTATAATCTGTGATGAAGCAACATCGGCTTTGGATGTATCCGTACAGAAAAGTATTATTGAATTATTAAGTAAATTACAAAGAGAAAAAAATATATCTATTGGCTTTATCTGTCATGATATAGCCCTTGTATCACAAATATCTCATCAGATTGCCGTGATGTATCTGGGTAACGTTGTAGAAGTCATAGAAGGAGAAAAACTGATTAATCAGGCAAAGCACCCTTATACA
Source organism: Firmicutes bacterium UBA6648 (assembly GCA_002455605.1). Taxonomy (GTDB): domain Bacteria; phylum Bacillota; class Clostridia; order Peptostreptococcales; family Anaerovoracaceae; genus Aminipila. The sequence goes on along the minus strand of DKLE01000182.1, from coordinate 5,152 downwards.
AAGACCTTAATGGGCTCCGTTTTTTATTTGGATATGGACTATGAAAAAAAGCTAAATAGTGTAGAAAGTGAAGTACCCAATGCTCTGGAGGCACCGGAAGGATGTCCGTTTCAAACCCGTTGTAAAAAGAGTATGGCAAAATGCCGCATAGAAAAGCCAAGTTTAAAAAAGCTGGATAAGGAGCATTATGTGGCCTGCCATTTTGTAAATGGAGCTTAAATGAGTGAGAGTAAGTTAACCGAGGGCAACATATCAAAAGGAATCGTCGGGTTTCTAACGCCGATCTTAATCTCCAGTCTGATACAGCAATTGTACAGTACCGTTGATTTAATTTTAATCGGAAGATATGTAGGAGCGGAAGCCACTGCTGCGGTAGGAGCAAGTGCTTTAATCATTACCTGCCTGATTGGTTTTTTTAATGGAATGGCTGTTGGTTCCAATGTTGTAACAGCCCACATATTCGGACGCGCTGACAGCAAAGATTTAAAAAAAGTAATACAGACTGTCTGGATAACAGGAACCGTAGGCGGTCTGGCTTTGATGGTCTGTGGTTTAGTATTGGCCCCTATTTTTCTGCATTGGATGAATACGCCGACGGCTATTCTTGTGACAGCCGTTAATTATCTGAGGATATATATGCTCTGTATGCCTGGGATCATTCTATATAATTTGTGTTCAGGCATTTTAAGAGCTATGGGAGATTCTAAAAATCCTATGCTGTTTCAGATTGTCGGCGGAGTCTTAAATGTTGCGGGAGATATTTTACTGGTGGCCTTTTTAAATAAAGGGGTAGAAGGAGCTGCCGCGGCCACTTTTGTTTCCCAGACTGTGGCAGCAGGCTTGATTTTAATTCATCTGCACAGCAAGAAAAGAACGGTAAGGCTGCATTTCGGATATAAAGATTTTAGCCTGTATTCCTTGAAGAAAATAATGCTTATCGGCATTCCGTCCGGGATACAGGCTATAATCATAACCTTCTCTATCATTATCATACAATCACAGATTAATAAGTTCGGAGTCCCTGCAATAGCCGCCTTCACCACTTATTACAAAGTGGAGATGCTGATATATCTGCCGATTGTAGCTTTGGGGCAAGCCGTTATTTCCTTTGTAGGACAAAATCATGGAGCCGCACAGCACGACAGAATAAGACAGGGAACTAAGTTTGCTGTAATGTGGGGAATTGGGATGACCGCAGCCATTAGCGCGCTGCTTTTATTGAACGGTGAGTTCGTAATGAGGCTTTTCTCAGGTAATGAAAAAGTCATATCCTATGGCTGTCAGATTATGATGATAACGTTTCCGTTTTATTTTTTGTATGCCATATTTGAATGTCTGAATTGTGAAATAAGGGGGAAAGGCAACGCCAGGATTCCTATGCTGATTACTGTATTCAGTTTATGCGTTGTAAGGCTTGCAGCTTTGGGTGCGGTACTGAAAATATGGCAGGATGTCAGAGGAATAGCGGCGGTATATCCATTTTCATGGGGAATAGCCGTGATACTTTTAATAGGAATAAAATATCGGATGAGAAAAAAAGAAGAAACAGAAAATAGGCTGTTGTAAAATAAAAGTTTTATATCAAAAGGCTTTAGAGGCTTTATGAGGATTTACAAAACTACAATTTTGCAACAGCTTTTTCATGCTTAAATATTTAACAAGCCTGCTCCCTGTGAATTCAGATCTGCTTTTTTCTGAGGAATTGCTGTACGCATCAGATAAGCTTTGACCTGTGCCGGTGTTAATCGGGGATTGGCAGCATGCAGGCAAGCAGCAGCTCCCGCTACGGCAGGAGCAGACATGGAAGTGCCGGATTGCCGTATATATTGTTTATTGGTTTTTGCGTCCAGAGAAAGGACATCCATACCGGGAGCAAGTAAATCCGGCTTAATGGCTCCGGTAGCTGTGGGCCCTCGACTAGAAAATTCAGGAACCTCCCCATTGGAATTAACAGAGCCCACGGTTATAACATAAGGGCTGGTGCCCGGTGAAGTAATACTTCCGGCCTTAGGTCCGCTGTTACCTGCGGCAACAACTATAGTGATGCCCATATTTACTAGGGCGTTTGCACCCAATACCAAAGGATCCGTCATGTCATCAACGCCGTCTCCGTCGATATCAAAGCTGGCAGCATCGATTCCCAAGGATAAATTCAAAACTCGAATATTATATTTTTGATGGTTATCTGCCACCCATTGCATGGCGGCCAGAATGTCGGAGGTATTTCCGTTGCCCTCTCCGTCCAATGCCTTTAATGCAGCAATATTAGCCTTTGGGGCAGTGCCCAGGCAGATTAAAGAACAAGCATTGTCGGGGAACATGCCTCGAACGGCTTCAACAATAGAATTGCCGCCGAACATATAGCCGTTTCCTGCTGCCAAACCGGCAACATGGGTTCCATGACCGTCATCATCATAAGGAAGCATGCTGTTATTAATAAAATCTTTAAAAGCAACAATTCTATTGACAGGTTTAACAATATCATAATGTGGAGATATTCCTGTATCGATTATGGCGATAGTCACACCTTCGCCGCAAAGAGTGTTTGAAAAAACATTTTTTCGGAGTTTTCTGTTTTTTGCATTTTTTTTTCCTATAAACGAAAAAGGGTCGTTAAGTACAGAGGTTGTATCTACTGGCAATTTAGAAACTTCTGCATCCATTGATATGAGAGAAATATTAGCGTTGCATTTAATACTGCTTAATTTTTTTATAGGAACCTCGACACATAGAGCATTGATAAAAGGCAGCTCATATTTAATCTTTCCATAGTTTTCTAGCACGCACTCCCGAATTTGGTTTACATTTTTTTTAGAATATATAATGACAGGCATAGTGCCTTTAATGTCCTTCATTTTATAGTCCTCCTTATAGGGTGCAATTCTGTTTTTATATCATAATATGCAGGGCATTAGTCCCGTGACATAAGAGGGCTTGTTCATATTGATGAAGAATAAAAATATTTAACAAAAATATGCATATATTAGAAGGAAGAAGGAAGAACAAGTTATGATGAATAAAGCTGAAAACATATAACTTGACAAAACCTTCTAGCTACAATAGGTTTGCTCAAACCATTTTTTTTTGGTATAATACAATGAATTATAAAATTTATAACAAAAGTGGGAGCAGGGAGGTCACATTATATGGACTCTAAAAAAGTACTAATAATTGAAGATGAAAAAGCAATTTCGGATATTATAAAATTTAACTTAAAAAAAGAAGGCTTTGAAGTGGAGGCGGCTTACGACGGACAAGAAGGTTTAGATAAAGCATTGAATACTCAGTCTGATTTGATTCTGCTGGATGTCATGCTGCCATCCATGGACGGATTCCAAGTATGCAAACGCGTGCGTGAGGGGAGCACCGTTCCAATTATTATGCTTACGGCAAAAGAGGAAGAAGTGGATAAGGTACTCGGGCTGGAACTGGGTGCAGATGATTACATAACAAAACCATTTGGCATGAGAGAGTTAGTTGCCAGAATAAAAGCTAATTTAAGAAGGACAGAGTTAGCTGCGGGGGCGGCAAACGATCCTTCCAATATTCAGGATTTTGGAAATCTTGAAATTGACATGAACCGATACGAAGTGAGAAAAAACAATCAGGTATTGGAATTAACCCTAAGAGAATTTGAATTGCTAAAATATTTAGCGGAAAGAGAAAATAAAGTGTTTTCAAGAGAACAGCTTCTGGAAGAAGTTTGGGGATATGAATATTACGGAGATATTCGCACAGTAGATGTTACGGTTAGAAGGCTAAGAGAAAAGTTGGAGGATGATTCCAGCAGCCCGAAATACATTATGACCAAGAGAGGTATAGGATATTACTTTAGGAGGCCATAAAGTATGAGTATAAAGCGATTTAGCCGCAGTATGAGGTGGAAGCTGGTTTTGATTTACTGTTTACTGGTATTCATTGCAACCACCATTATTGGGGTGCTTATTATGAGTCAGCTGGAAACGTACTATATTGATTCTACTAAAAAGAAATTGATTGATACGCTGCAAGAAGGAACGCTGATATCTTCTCTGGAAACTTATGATAATTTAAGTGATTATCGGGAAGAAGTACAATCAAATATAGATGCATGGGACAAGACCATTCAGGAAGAAATTTTTGTTGTTGACGATAAATTCGTGATAATTGCATCAAATAATGCAAATCAAGGACGAAGTGCTGTTGGTTTGTTGGAAACACCGATTATAATGGATGCTTTAGCAAAGGGAGAGATTTCTCAGTCCTACGGAAGCATTGTCATTCAGAATACAACGATTCCGGTTATGAACATGGCCTTTCCCATCGGTGAAGGCAAAAAAATAACCGGTGTTATATATATGCGGGCAGACATGAGCAGTGTGTATGATACCATAAATCGTTCAAAGCAAATCTTTGTACAGGCGATGATTGTAGGGCTGGGTATAACAGTTATTTTAGGAACACTGATTGCCAGAAGCATTACAACGCCTATTAACGATGTAACCCGAAAAGCAGAACAGATGGCACAGGGAGACTTCTCTCAGGAAGTATGCGTTAAATCCAATGATGAAATAGGCCGTCTGGCAGATATGTTTAATCTGCTGAGAACCCAGCTGGATATGACATTATTTGAAATGTCCAGTGAGAAAAATAAGATGGAAACTATCTTGAAGCATATGGCAGACGGACTGATTGCTGTTAATCTGGAAGGACAGATTATCCATGCAAACCCTGCCGCAATCCGTATGCTGAAGGTTACACCTGAGGAAATGGACAGCCAAAGCTATAATACCCTTATAAAACAGTTAAATGAAGAATTGTCTTTAGAGCGGCTCATGGAGAAGTGCAGAGAAGGAGAACTTTCCGACGTTTTTGAGAAATCGGGATGTACTTATTCCATCCGGTTCGACTGGTTCAAGGATGAAGACGGCAATGATGTGGGAATCATTATTCTTCTTCAGGATATCACTCAGAGGCAGAAGCTGGAAAATATGCAGATGGATTTTGTAGCAAATGTTTCTCACGAGTTAAAGACACCGCTTACTACAATTAAAAGTTATACAGAGACTCTTTTAGACGGATATGTGGAGGAACCGGAGACTGTCAATGAATTTCTGGAAATCATAGATAATGAAACGGATCGAATGAACCGGTTAGTTAAAGATTTACTGCA